>DATDCP010000474.1:0-5474 GCA_036524255.1 Chitinophagaceae bacterium | reverse complement strand
TTCCGAAATTTTAGGATTTGGACTGGCGACTAAAGTAGAAATAAATTCCTACCAATCAATGACGAATAGCGGGTAATTTTATTGCAATAGCAATAAGATGTTTTTTCACTGGGGCTTTTACCAAGAAGGTTTTCTCGACATATCTATGTGTGGAATTCCATCATCTAAATATTCTTCTCCAATCACAATAAAGCCAAATGATTCATAGAAACTTTGCAAATAAACTTGTGCACTTAAAGTGATAGAGATTTTGCCAAAAAGCTTTTCACAGGCATCAACTGATCGTTTCATCAGTTCTCTTCCTAATCCTGACCTTCTTTTTAATGAGGATGTGACAACACGGCCAATTGCAGGATCGCTGTAGGAAACTCCGGGTGGAAGAATTCTTGTATATGCGATTAGTTTATCATCTTCGAATGCCATTAAATGCCAGGCTGATCGATCTTTTCCATCAAGATCCTTATAAACACAATTTTGTTCAACAATAAATACTTCATTTCTTAGTTGCAGTATATTGTATAACTCATCTAAGGTTAATTCATCAAATCTTTTTATTGTCCAGTTCACCATTTTTTTATTAGAGTTAAAATTAAGAAATCAACGGGCATTGTATTCAAAACAGTAATTTTAAGAAAACAATTCTATGTCGGTAAATGATCTTAGTCATGTGCATAAGCTTGTCAGCGATTTATTTCATTGGCCAGCATCAAAAAGCGAGTGGGAAAAATATAAGCTGACCAGTGAACAAGTATCATTCTTTAATGAAAATGGTTTTTTGTCAGGAATAAAAATGCTGGATGATGCGCAGGTAAATTTTTTGCGTAACGAGCTTTCTGAAGTTTCAGATGTCAATCATCCCTCTCATTCGTTGTATTATGAATTTCATTCAAACGAATCTGCTGATCCGTCTACTATATTATTTCATGCATTAGGCGCATGGCGCATTGGTCCAGGCTTTCATGATGTATTATGGAATCCACGTTTTCTTGTAGCAGCAAGTCAATTATTAGGAAATGTTCCGGTTCGTTTCTGGCATGATCAGCTTTTTTGGAAGCCGGCAAAAAAAGGTGGCGTTGTGGCCTGGCACCAGGATTATTCATATTGGACAAGAACAAAACCTGTTGCACATCTTACCTGCTGGTGCGGATTGGATGATGCAACAAAAGAGAATGGTTGCCTTCAATACATTGCTGGCAGTCATCGTTGGGGCTTATTGCCAAAACCCGTGCTTGCAGGAGAGATCCAGGGAATAAGAGATTTTTTAAATGATGAACAGAAAAAGCAGTTTGATCATCCCCAATTTGCTGAAGTAAAAGCAGGCGAAGCGATCTTTCATCATTCATTGACATTACATGGCTCAGGAGAAAATAAAAGTGATAAGCCAAGAAGGGCTTTTGTGATAAATGCTTTTGCTGATGGGGTTATTTCCGATTCAAATGAGCAGTTGCTTGAGGGAGTTCCAGTTGTGCCGAAAGGAGAGAAGATGCAGGGGCAGTTTTTTCCCTTACTATATGATCCTTTAAATTAATAACCATATTTATCCTTCCATAAACTTTTCAAAAACTTTCTCAACTCTTCTTCTCTTGCATTTTTGCCGGGATCATAAAATTTTGTTCCTGCTAATTCTTTTGGTAAATATTCCTGTGCCGAAAAATTATTTTCATAACTATGGGAATACTGGTAATCTTTTCCATAACCAAGATTTTTCATCAATCTTGTCGGGGCATTGCGGATATGAAGCGGTACAGAAAGATCACCGTGCTGTTTCACTGCGGATTGTGCAGCACCGATCGCAGCAACTGCCGCATTGCTTTTTGGAGAAGCAGCCAGGTAAGTAGCACATTGCGAAAGAATGATACTTGATTCGGGAAAACCAATCTTATTTACTGCTTCAAAAGCGGCATTTGCCAAAACCAATGCAGTGGGATTTGCGTTGCCAATATCTTCACTTGCTAAGATCACTAATCTGCGTGCAATGAACTTTACATCTTCGCCACCTTCGATCATTCTTGCGAGCCAGTAGACAGCAGCATTGGGATCGCTGCCCCGAATTGATTTTATAAATGCCGAAATGATGTCATAATGTTGCTCGCCGCTTTTATCATATAACGCAATTCTTTGTTGTGCGATCTCCATTACTTTTTTATCAGTCAATTCTTCGCCTTCTTTCATTACGTCTGCACAGAGTTCAATAAGATTCAGAATTTTTCTTGCATCGCCACCGGAAATTGTAAACAACGCCTCATATTCTTTAATATCAATGTTTTTATTTTTTAACCATTCATCTTTTTCAATTGCCTGCTGTATCAGATTTCGCAGATCTTCGTCGCTAAGTGGTTTTAAAACATAAACCTGGCAACGGCTGAGCAAGGCACCGTTTACTTCGAAAGATGGATTCTCTGTCGTTGCACCGATCAACGTTATAATTCCTTTTTCCACCGCGCCAAGTAATGCATCCTGCTGGCCTTTGTTGAAACGATGAATCTCATCAATAAATAAAATAGCACCGGGTTTTGTTTTTGATTCTTCAATTACTTCTCTTACGTCTTTAACACCAGCGCTGATAGCGCTTAATTGAAAGAAAGGAACTTTTAAAGTATTCGCAATAATATTCGCAATAGTTGTTTTGCCAGTACCCGGAGGACCCCACAAGATCATGGAAGGTATCTTGCCGTTTTCTATAGTAGTTCGAAGAATGCTTTTTTTGCCGGTCAAATGATCCTGGCCAACTAATTCGCTTAGTGTAGCAGGGCGAATTCTTTCAGCTAATGGAGTTTGTTTCACTATTTCAAAGTAACGAAAAGAATGCCGAATAGCCCTTCGCTTTGCTCAGGGTGACAATAGAAAAGACGATGATGTCGAATAGCGAGCAGAACGTAGAAGAGTGCGACGCAACGAAAACTAAATAGTAGAAATGTTGCAGGCTACATAAAAATAAGAACCCGATCACTGAACATTTGCCGCCAGAAAAGCTTGTATTTTATTAAATGAATCGATAAGATTTGCGCCAACCCACCCATGTCCTTCCGCAGGATAAAAAACGTACTGATGCGTGACCCCTGAAATAAACAATTTTGTATCCAGTGAAGCAGACTGTGATGGAGACACCACAATATCAACGCCCCCATGAAAGATCATTGTTGGGGGTGATTGTGATGAAATAAAATTAATTGGACTTGATTGCATGTAAAGGGTATTGGCTGTTGGTGTGACTCCTGTAACTGCTAGGAGCAAAGGCTGCACCAAAGGATTTGGTGGATTGTTATACATATCAATCAGATCAGTGGGACCAAAAAAATCGATGATCGCTTTTGGTTTCACCGGTGTAGAATATTTATAACCCTGTAACAATGCAAGATGTGCGCCGGCACTGGCGCCAACTAAAACAAACTTATCTGAGATCTTATATTCCTGTCTTTTATTATAAATAAATTCAACAGCGGTTTTTATATCCAGTTCCTGCGCAGGAAAGAGTTCTGATGTATTTGCAAGCCTGTAATTGAGATTGAATATTGCGTAAGAGGGTTCCCTCTTTTTCAGACTGTCAACATATTCATTAAAATCTGCTTTATCTCCCGTGTTCCATCCGCCACCGTGGATCATTATTATTACTTTGGTTGTTGTAGTGCTCCTGGTTGCGGGTAAATAAACATCCATCTTTTGCTGGGCATTGCTTCCATAAGATACATTCAGCATGGTCACAGACATATCTTCGTCTGGCGCTTCGTCTTTTTTGCAGGAAGAAAAGACTAGTATAAAAAGAGTAAGAATCAAAAGGAATGATCTCATGGAGGATTATTTATTATAAAAATACATCTTAAGATCATTGACTTACCAATGTCCGAAAGATTTCACAGTTCTTTATTTGCCAGTTTCATCCTGCATTTCAAAATCAAATTGCTTGCGGTTGGCATTATTATTTATATATCTGCGCATCCAGTAATGGCCATATAAAATGCTGAAATGAAAGATCAACATGGCACAGGAAATAATAAAACTGATTAAATAAGAAACACGGTGACTGTATATTGCCGCGATTGAAGATGCATGAGAAAGTTTTACTGCGTTCCTATAATCCTTAAAGTCCTGGAAAACGAAACCAAACAGGAAAGCAATCAGTAAGAAATTTATAAGGAAAATGCGGTTGAAATTTTTTTTCTTCCTTCCTTCAATAAGTTTATCAGGAAAAAAATTGTTGGAAATATTAAACGTTATTATTGGCAAGATTGCTATAAAGACAAAAGCAATTGACTGCAACAGAAATATAAACTCTCCCTCTAACACTAAACCAGTGAATGAAGAAAGACATCGAAATACTGCGATCAATATTTGTGCGATACAAACAATCCGCAATATTATCAGCCAGAATCGGGTCATTACTGTTTTGCGGTTGACTTTATTTGTAGTTCCACCAATTGTTTTTCATCGATTGTTGATGGTGCATCAAGCATTACATCGCGACCAGCATTGTTTTTTGGAAATGCAATAAAATCACGAATGCTTTCGCTGCCTCCAAGGATGGCGCAGAGCCTGTCCAAACCGAAAGCAATACCACCATGTGGCGGGGCGCCATATTCAAATGCTCCCAGAAGGAAACTGAATTTATGTAGGGATTCTTCTTTCGTCATTCCTAATGCTGCAAACATCTTTTCCTGCAGTTCTCTTTGAAAGATCCTTATCGATCCCCCACCGATCTCATTCCCATTTAATACCATGTCATAAGCATTTGCTTTGATGTTGGCATAAGGATGTTTTAAATATTCGTTGGCATTTACAATAACAGGATCGTTATCGATCATTGTAGAAATATCAGATGGTTTGGGTGAAGTAAAAGGATGATGGCGTGCTACCCAACGATTATCTTCTTCAGCATATTCAAATAATGGGAAATCTAAAACCCAAGCGAGTTTGAATTCTTCTTTTTTTCTATAGCCAAGACGCTCTGCCATTTCAAGTCGTAATTCACTGATGGCTTTTCTTGTTCTTTCTTCGGCGCCGGCTAATATTAAAACAAGGTCACCTGCAGACGCATTGCATGCACCAGCAATGGCTTTTAATTTTTCTTCATTGAAAAACTTATCCATGCTGCTTTTAAATGTCCCGTCTGTATTACATTTAATAAAACCAAGTCCGCCCATGCCTATTTGTGGTCGCTTAACCCATTCTGTCAATTCATCAGTTTGCTTACGGCTGTATTCGCTGCAGCCAGGAACTGCAATAGCAACTACTGTTTCAGCATTATCAAAAACACCAAAGCCTGCACCATTGATCAGTTCTGATGAATCTTTTTTATTTGTATAAACTGAAGAAGGTTTTTTCAGGTTCAGTAGTTTCCAATCAAAACGAATATCTGGTTTGTCATTGCCATAATTCCACATAGCATCTTCCCAGGTCATTCGTGGCACTTTCTCACTGTAGTCAATTCCTTTTACTTCTTTGAAGATTGATTTGATCAAACCTTCAAACATATTCAG
>DATDCP010000473.1:0-8975 GCA_036524255.1 Chitinophagaceae bacterium | reverse complement strand
TTTTATCGTTATCCGAAACAAACCAGCCAGGTGATCACTGAACTTTATCCTGATGGCTTTCTTCCCGAGATCAATTCTATTATCAGGGATAAATATATTACCGCAGGCTTTGAAGGTAAGACTGCACATAATTGGAGTTGGGATGTTAGCCAGGCCCTCGGAGGCAATTCATTTCGTTTTGATGTGACCAATTCTAATAATGCATCGCAATTTGCATTAAAAGAGGCAGCGCCAACAGAGTTTTATGCCGGTAAACTTTTATTCAGTCAATACACCACAAACTTTAATATATCAAAGGATATTGGAGCAAGCATGGGTTTGAAGTCATTCAACCTTGCTGGTGGCGCAGAATTTCGCAGCGATAATTATACAATTCAGGAAGGTGAGGAAGCTTCTTATCTTAACTACGATCCTTCCTCGGGAAGAGTGGGTGGTGCACAGGTGTTCCCTGGTTTTCAACCAGCAAATGCGGTTGATGAAAGAAGAAATGTGTTTGGTGGTTATGTTGATATAGAAACAGATATTACTGACAAACTTCTTTTAAATGGCGCAGGTCGCTATGAGCATTATTCTGATTATGGTTCAAGCTTTGCTGGCAAATTAGCTTTTCGTTACCAGTTGTTAGAAAAGCTTGCGATTCGCGGTGCTTTTAGTAATGGTTTCAGGGCGCCATCAATGCATCAAAGATATTTCAGCGCTATCAGCACAGTGTTTATTCAAACAAGTTCGGGATTGCAACCATTTCAACAGGGAACGTTTCGTAATAATAGTACAGTGGCACAAGCATTTGGTATTCCAAGTCTCGACGCAGAGACTTCGACGAATTACAGTTTTGGTTTAACAAGCAAACTTGCAAATAATAAATTAAGCATTACTGTTGATGGATATCTCATCGATATTGATCACAGGATCGTATTGAGTTCCTCTTTCAGAAGATTTAATGCTCCCGAATCCGGAGCGGTAGATGCGATCTTAAGTCAGTATCCGGAACTTAATGATGTGAGCTCTGTAATATTTTTTACAAATGCGATCGATACAAGAACACAAGGTATAGATGCTGTGGTATCTTTCGTTGATAAGCTTGGCAATGGACAATTTGCAATAACTGGTGCTGCTAATTTTAATAAAACAAATGTTCAGGGTGATGCCCGTGTAAGTACGATCACTGATCCCACTTTACAGGCCCGCTTATTTGCCCGCGATGAAGAAGGTCGAATTGAAGAAGCACAACCAAGACATAAAATATCGATCAATTTTACTTATAAGGTTGCTAAATGGACTTTCAATGTTCGCAGCACTGATTTTGGAAAAGTAGCAACAAGAGATCCGGGAAACCCTTCATTAGATGAATTATTCAGTTCCAAAACAGTAACCGATGCAAGTATGAGTTATAAACTTGCAAATCTTGTGAACATAACAATTGGCGCAAATAATATAGGTGACACCTATCCTGATAAACAGAAGCATTTTGCAAATTCCGCCGAAGGTCGTTTTACTTATAGCCGTAATGCTACACAGTTTGGTTTTAATGGTGGTTATTATTATACATCATTAGTTTTCGAATTACACAATCTAAAACTTAATAATAAAGAAAAAGCTGCGAAGGCAGCGCCTACCGTACCGATGATGGAGGTACAGCAGTAAATGAGAAAATAAAAGATCGAAAGCCTTCAGTTACCGAATGTTTTTCCTTTCTCTTTCATAAATTGCTCCCTCAAATTATACCTAATGCATAAGAAAGTCCTGTTTGCAATTGCTACATTATTTTTTATTTCTACAAATGCTCAATTAAGATCTCCAGATGAATTTTTAGGTTACAAAGTTGGTACCCGTTATACTCCTCATTGGAAAATCGTTAACTATTTTCAGCATGTTGCTGCAAATGCTTCCGCAAATGTGAAGTTTGAACAGTATGGACAAACTAATGAAGGAAGAACGTTATTATTATCTTTCATTTCTTCTCCTGAAAATATAAGTCGCCTTGAACAAATAAGATTGAATAATCTTCGTCTTGCCAATATTGCCAAAGACAAAGTTGCGCCTATTGAAGAGGGAACTCCGGCAATTGTTTGGCTAAGCTATAATGTACACGGTAACGAAACGTCTTCATCCGAAGCGGCGATGATGACGATATGGGCATTGGTGGATCCTTCCAATTCTAAAACAAAGCAGTGGCTAAGAAATACAGTTGTTGTTATTGATCCATGTGTCAATCCTGATGGCAGGGACAGGTATGTGAATTGGTTCAACTCAGTTGTTGGGAAGAACATGAACCCATCATTGAATGCAAGAGAACATCGTGAGCCATGGCCCGGGGGTAGAACCAATCATTACAATTTTGATCTTAATCGCGATTGGGCATGGCAAACGCAAATAGAAAGCCAGCAAAGGATGAAAATGTATAATCAGTGGATGCCTTATGTGCATGTTGATTTTCACGAGCAGGGGATAAACAATCCATATTATTTTGCACCGGCTGCAGAACCATTTCATGAAGTGATAACCCAATGGCAAAGAGATTTTCAGTTGGCAATTGGGAAAAATCATGCAAAATATTTTGATGCGAATGGTTGGTTATATTTTACCAAAGAAGTGTTTGATCTTTTTTATCCGAGCTATGGTGATACTTATCCATTATTTAATGGTGCAATAGGAATGACATATGAGCAAGGAGGCGGCCCGGCAGGCGGCTTGGGTGCTTTAACTGATGAAGGAGATACATTAACATTGTTAGATCGGGCCACGCATCACTATACAACAGGGCTAAGCACAATAGAAGTTTCATCGCAGAACGCATCAAAGCTGGTAAAGGAGTTCAGGAAGTTTTTTAATGATGCGGTTAGTAATGGCGTAGGCGAGTATAAAACTTATCTTATAAAAAACGGCGAGGCTGATAGAGAAAAGGTAAATGCATTAAAAACACTGCTAGATAAAAATGGAGTTCAATATGAATTTGCAGTCGGAAGTTCAAAAGGTAACGGTTACAATTATTTTTCGGGTAAAGATGAGGCGTTTACAATAGAGGCAGGTGATCTTATGGTCCAGACTCAACAACCAAGATCGGCAATGATAAAAGTGTTGTTTGAGCCCAAAAGTAAACTGGTTGATTCAAATACCTATGATATTACTGCATGGTCGTTGCCTTATGGGTATGGGTTAAATACTTTTGCTTCCAAAAGCAAACTTCAGTCGTCTGCTGGAACTGGTCCCGCAGCAAATACAAACAATGTAAGTGATGCTTATGGTTATGTTATAAGCTGGAAAGGATTACAAAGTGTAAAAGCTTTGACAGCTTTAATGAAACAGGGAGTAAAAGTTCGTTTCTCAGAAACTCCTTTTGAAACTAATGGACAAAAATTTGATCGTGGATCATTGATCATTATAAAAAAAGGGAATGAAAAATTTGGTGGCTCACTTGCATCTATCATTAATCAAACATGCAATGCAAATAATGTTAAAGCAATTATGATCACAACAGGATTTGTTGATAAAGGGTTTGATTTAGGTAGCAGTAAAATACACTTCATGAAAGCTCCTCGTATTGCTTTGTTAACAGGAGAAGGTGTTGGTTCAAATTCAGCCGGCGAAATATGGAATTTCTTTGAACAATCAATTGACTATCCGATTACATTGGTAAATGCAAATGATTTTGGAAGAATTAACTGGAGTGATTTTGATGTCATCATTATGCCTTCAGGTAATTACCGGTTTTTAAATGAAAAAGCTTCAGCTGATCAATTGAAAGATTGGATCAGCAAAGGAGGAAGATTGATTGCCTTAGAAGGAGCCGTTGCACAATTGTCAAGAACTGATTGGTCAATCAAATCAAAAAAATCGGATGACGCCACCGATAAGAAAGATCCGTATGCTGCTTTGCAGATATATGAAGAAAGAGAAAGAGAATCTATTCGATCAAATAATCCGGGTTCAATTTTTAAAGTGCAGCTTGATAATACACATCCGCTTGCATTCGGGTATCCAAATTTTTATTACACATTAAAGCAAGATGATGCTGTCTATGAATTTATCAAAAGCGGTGGATGGAATGTTGGAGTACTAAAAAAAGATAGCCAGGTTTCAGGATTTGTCGGTTCTGAATTAAAAGCCAAATTAAATGATGCATTGGTATTTGGAGTCCAGGATATGGGTAGCGGCAAAATTGTTTACCTGGCAGACAATCTTATGTTCCGCAATTTTTGGGAAAATGGAAAGCTGATGTTTTGTAATGCAGTGTTTATGGTGGGGCAATAAGGGTAAGTATTAAGTTTTTGGTAGAGTTAGCCAACTAAACAAGTTAATAAAAATCTAATACCCGTCTCGGCTCAGGCTAGACGGGATTTTTTTATACCATCGGCTAAGCCGGTTTGTAAAGCAAGACTTATATTCGCTGAATAAATTTACCGGATGAAGAAAATTTACAGTCTCATTCTTAGTGCCATATTATCTATTGGTCTTTTTGCTCAAGCTCCACAAGCATGGACATCTGCTGATATTTATCTTGGGATCCGTAAACTGAATGTATTGGGGTCAGTTTTATATGTAGCGGCGCATCCAGATGATGAGAATACAAGATTGATAGCTTACCTATCAAAAGACAGATTATATCGCACCGGTTATTTGTCGATAACAAGAGGTGATGGCGGACAAAACCTGATAGGCGATGAGCAGGGGATTGATCTTGGTTTAATAAGGACACAGGAATTATTAGCTGCAAGACGTATTGATGGAGGTGAACAGTTCTTTACCCGTGCTTTTGATTTTGGATATTCAAAAAACCCGGAAGAAACTTTTACAAAATGGGATAAAGAAAAAATTTTAAGTGATGTGGTTTGGGTGATAAGAAAATTTCAACCTGAGATTATTATTACACGATTTCCAACAACCGGGGAGGGTGGACATGGTCATCATACAGGTTCAGCAATTTTAGCAAATGAAGCTTTCGCTGCGGCTGCTGACCCAACCCGTTTTGTTGATCAATTAAAATATGTTCAGCCATGGCAGGTAAAAAGAGTTCTCTGGAACACGTTCAATTTTGGAGGCAACAATACACAAAGTGATACTCAATATAAACTGGATGTGGGTGGTTATAATCCATTGCTTGGAAAAAGTTATGGTGAGATCGCAGCAGAAAGTCGCAGCCAGCATAAAAGCCAGGGGTTTGGCGTACCGGCAGGAAGGGGAGAAGCAATTGAATATTTTACTGCAACAAAAGGCGATCAACCTAAAAATGATCTGATGGAAGGAATAGATGTCAGTTGGAAAAAAGTAAATGGGGGTGAGTCAATAGAAAAAATGGTAAATGATATTTCATCATTATTTGATTTTTTGCATCCCGAGAATTCAGTGAAAGGATTGGTTCAATTATACAAAGCACTTAGTGCAATGCCGGCTGGTTACTGGAGAAATAAAAAAATTGATGAAACAAGACAATTGATCGAACAATGCAGTGGTTTATGGATAGATGTTTTTACAGCAGAACAATTTGCAGTACAAACTGATTCAATCAGATTCAATTTTCAATTTAATAACAGGTTAGGAGTAAACGCAGCTATCAAAGGGTTTACGGTTGATGGTTTTGATTCAATAATGGGTCAACCTTTAGCACGAAACAGGAATATAAATTTTGCTAAAACAATTTTTGTTCCTTCTTCAAAGCCACTCACTCAACCTTATTGGCTTGAAACTAAAATGGAGCCCGGATATTTTAATGTAAATGATCAAACAAAGATTGGTATGCCAGACATACAACCGAGTTATGTTCTCACTGTAAAAATAAATATCGAAGGCGAGGATTTTAATTTTTCAAGAGCGGTTAAATATAAATTTACTGATCCTGTAAGGGGAGAATTGTATTCGCCATTGGTGGTTGCTCCCCCTGTGCTTATTACCCCATCAGAAGATCTAAAGATCATTATGAATGGGAACGACAAAGCAACTGGTACTGTTTCGATAAAAGGTTTAAAAAGAAATTTCACAGGAAAGATGGTTGCATTATCGGAAAGCGATATGAAACCACTCGCTAATTTTTCTTTTTCAACCCAGAAAGTTCGTGTTAATTCAAAAGGTCAATCATTAAGCTTTGACTTTAATGGTAATGCGATAAAAAAATCTTCGAACGTTTTATTAGGGGTTACGGATACGTTGGGTAATAATTTAATTAAAAGCGATAAGCATGAAATAAAATACGATCACATCCCCACTATTAATTATTTCCATGATGCAGAGGTTGCCCTGAAAGTTGTGAATGTTGAAACTTATGGAAAAAGGATCGGTTATATTGTAGGTGCAGGTGATAAGGTTCCTGAAGCATTAGAACAAATGGGTTTTGAAGTTAATCGTTTAAATCAAAAAGAGATCTCAAAAAATCCATTAGATAAATTTGATGCAATTATTGTTGGAGTTAGAGCCTATAATACGCTGGACTGGTTGCCGGGCTATTATGATAAACTAATGAAGTATGTTGAAAATGGAGGTAATCTTATTGTACAATATAATACCAGCAACTTTATAAGTAGCGTCAGATCAAAAATAGGCCCTTATGATTTTACAATATCACGAAACAGGGTTACTGATGAAAATGCAGCAGTTACTTTTTTGAAGCCAGAGCATCCGGCTCTCAATTTTCCTAATAAAATAAACCAGGATGATTTTAAAGGATGGATACAAGAAAGAAGTATCTACGATGCGATTGACACTACAGGAAAATTTGAAAAAATACTTGCAATGAACGATCCAGGAGAAAAGCCTGATGACGGAAGCTTATTGATCGCAAAATATGGTCGCGGATATTTTACGTATACAGGGCTTGTATTTTTTAGGGAATTACCCGCCGGTGTACCCGGTGCATATCGTTTGCTGGCAAATCTTATAGCCTTAAATAGAAAGAAAGCATTTTAATGAACAAATCAGAAAGCAACACAAGAAGAACAATTACTGTTGTAGTTACAATTGTACTTGGCCTGGCAATAGGATTATTTATTAAGAAAGTGCCACTGGGGTTATTGATTGGATTGGCAATGGGGCTTTTAATTTCAGGATTAGTAGGAAAAAAGTAAATTTTTTAAAATAGCAGAGCATGCAGGAAGGCAACGATAAAATACCTTTATTCAAGTCATGGAATCAATGGTATGTTTTTGTTCTTGTTTTTCTTGTGCTGCTTATCATCTTGTTTAGTCTTTTTACCAAAGCCTTTTCATGAGCCAACTTGATTGGATTATACTTGCCGCTACATTGATCGGAATAATTGCTTATGGGTTATACAAAAGCCGTACTACCCACAATCTTGATGGTTATATACTAGCTAACAGAAGTTTACCCTGGGGATTAGTATTGCTGAGCATTATGGGCACACAAGCAAGTGCAATTACTTTTCTCTCTGCTCCCGGCCAGGCCTATACAGACGGGATGAGATTTGTTCAATATTATTTCGGATTACCAATAGCAATGGTGGTCATCTGTATTTTTTTCGTTCCCATATTTAGCAAACTAAAAGTTTATACGGCATATGAATTCCTGGAAAACAGGTTTGATGGAAAAACAAGAACACTTACTTCGTTTTTATTTTTATTGCAGAGAGGAGTATCAACCGGTATCAGTGTATTTGCACCATCGATCATTCTTTCCTCTTTATTAGGCTGGAATATTTACTGGACAAATTTATTTATGGGTGGCTTGCTCATAATTTATACGCTTAGTGGTGGTGCAAAAGCAGTTGCTTACACACAACAACTACAACTTATCATCATATTTGCCGGAATGTTTTTGGCCGCATATATGGTCGTTCACATGCTGCCGGAAGGTGTTGGCTTTATAGACTCTTTACAGGTTAGTGGCAAACTCGGTAGGTTAAATGTTATTACAACTGGTTTTGAAAAAGGAAATGGATTTGATTGGGGCGATAAGTATAATATATGGAGCGGGGTTATAGGAGGCTTCTTTCTTGCCCTGTCTTATTTTGGGACTGACCAGAGCCAGGTGGGCCGATACCTTACTGCCAAATCACTTACGGAAAGTCGCATGGGTTTATTGATGAATGGCCTTGTAAAAGTGCCCATGCAATTTGCTATCCTTTTGATCGGTGCATTGGTCTTTACATTTTATCAATTCAATAATGCGCCTATTTTTTTTAACCAGGCACAATTAAGCAAATTAGAAAATACATCGCATAAAGATTCATTGTCTATTGCACAAAAAACTTATAATGATCTGTCTGAACAGAAAAAATCAACGGTTGCTCTTTTTGCAAATGCGGAATCTAAAGAAGAGAAAGATAATAAGGCTGTTGAGTTAAGTCAATTGCAATATCAATCTGATAGCATTCGTAAAAAAGTAAAGACATGGATGCAAACAGAAAAAATTGAAGGGGATACCAGTGATACAAATTATATTTTTCTTCGATTTGTTGTAGATAATCTCCCGAAGGGGATGGTTGGTTTATTGATCGCTATAATTTTTTTAGCTTCATGGGGTAGTATAGCCGCAGCTATTAATTCTCTTGCATCAAGCACTATGGTAGACTTTCACCGGCGTTTTTCAAAAAAGGAAGTAACCAATGAAGCAGAATACCAGATGTCTAAACGCTATACGCTTTTATGGGGTATTTTTTGCGTGATCGTTGCCATGTATTCATACAATCTTGGGAATAGCCTAATTGAAACTGTAAATGAACTGGGATCTATTTTTTATGGGCCGATCCTTGGCGTTTTTCTTGTGGCTCTTTTTTTTAAGAAGATCACAAACGGTTCGGCTGTTTTTTATGCCACATTATTAACACAGCTAATGATCTTTGCAATTTATATCCCCGCTAAATTAAAATTATTCGGCCTGGCATTTCTCTGGTTAAATCCTATTGGTGCTTTTGGGGTTGTTCTTTTTGCTCTTATCCTGCAGCCTATAATGGCAAAAAGAAAAATCCCGCTCTAAGCGGGATTTAAAATATTTTCTGAAAGGAGATTACTTCATTTCTTTTTGCAACT
>DATDCP010000472.1:0-4005 GCA_036524255.1 Chitinophagaceae bacterium | reverse complement strand
GGGTGCAAAGGCAGGATTTATTGCTTTCTGGGTGATCATTGTAAGTTGCCTGATAAAAGTAGCCGTGCAATTGGAGTTTGGGAAACAAGCTATACTTACCGGTGAAACTGTTATGAACCTGTTTAATAAATTACCGGGCATCCGCTTCGGTAAAGCAGGGTGGGCCGTTTGGACAGTAGGAATATTGACCTCTCTTAAAATTGTACAGTTGGGGGGAATGATCGGCGGTTCAGCAGTTGTATTAAAAATGTTATTTAATGGGTTGCCCTTATATCTGTATGTTATTTTAATTGTTATTGTAGTAGCTGCACTGATCTATGGCGGTTACTATAAAGCAGTTGAAAAAATATCACTGGTAATGGTTGTTGCTTTTACGGTCACTACCATCATTGCATTAATTGCACTTCACTATACAGCATTCACTTTTACATGGAAAGATGTTGCCAGTGGGTTACAATTCAGGTTACCTTCTGAATATGTTGCAGTTGCTTTTGGTGCATTCGGTATCACGGGAGTAGCCAGCGATGAGATCATTGCTTATAATTATTGGTGCATTGAAAAAGGGTATGCTGCTTATACCGGGCCGCGGGATAACAGTGATGAATGGAAAAAGAGAGCCCGGGGATGGATCAGGGTGATGTACCTGGATGCGATCGTGGCAATGATCATTTATACATCGGTGACGGCAGCTTTTTATTTATTGGGTGCTGCGATATTGCACGGCAAGTCCGTTATTCCGCAAGGCAATGGAGTGATCGAAACAATTTCATTTATTTATACGCAGTCATTGGGGGAAGGGGCTAAACTCATTTATCTTATCGGGGCATTCTTTGTTTTATTCTCCAGTGTATTTGCATCTCTTGCAGCATGGACAAGACTTTTTCCTGATATTTTTGGACAAGTGGGTTGGATAAATTTTATTGATGAGGCGCAAAGAAAAAAAACAGTGAGATGGCTGTCATGGATCATCCCCAGCACCTGGGCTTTAATGTATTTCTTCATCAACCTTCCTGTACTGATGATCCTCTCCGGGGGAATTGTGGGATCTGTTTTACTTTTTGTTGTGGTTTTTGCCGCCATACATTTTTACAAAAAGCGGGTTCAGTATTTGGCTTCGGGTAGTTTTTATAATGTGGCTTTTGCAATTAGTGTTTTGTCTATTGTCTGTGTCGGGTTATACGGATTAATTCAGCTTTTTTCCAGCTAGATTTAAAATAAGATGCTATGGATAATAATAAGGTATATGTTTTTCGTCTCAAACCCGGTGAAGACCTTCGCAATAGTATTGAAGCTATAGTGAAAGAAAAAAATATTGAGGCAGGCTGGATCAACACCTGTGTGGGCAGCCTTACTGATTATACTATACGTTTTGCCAACCAACTGGAAGGCATCCGTGGTTCGGGTCATTTTGAAATTGTAAGTCTTACAGGTACGGTTTCGGTTAGTGGCTGTCACTTACATATCAGCATCAGCGATAGTGAGGGTAAAACAATTGGCGGTCATTTATTGGAGGGGTGTAAAATTTATACTACGGCAGAAATTGTTATCGGTTCTACTACAGCCTATGAATTCAAAAGAGAGAAAGATGGAACTACTGATTGGGAAGAACTGCAAGTAAATGAAAGATAGCTTTTGTTCATCGGATCAATACAACAGAACCCTTTTCAAATTTCTTTTCTTCTCCTTCAAGTTCGTAATAACATAACCAAACAAAAAGATTTGTGCTCTGGGTTCTACCTTTAAGATCTCCGTTCCAACCTTTACTCACATCGGTTGTTTCAAAAACCACTTCTCCCCACCTGTTGTATATAATAAATTGATATTTTTTTACATTACCGAAAAGTAATGGTCGGAAAAGATCATTCTTTCCATCCCTGTTTGGCGTAAAAGCCGTTGGGACATAGAAACCTTTTAAACATTGTTTACTGGCAACAGTGATCGAATCTTTATTTTTGCAGTTTTTTTGATCTGTGACTTCGAGCCAGTAAATTCCGGGATTGGTTATCGTTATCGAAGAATTTATTGAACTATTATTCCATAAATATTTTGTAAACCCCGGCAGAGCGTTAATAATGAGCGAACCACCATAAGTACAAACAGATGTATCAGCAGGTAAAAAAGTATTGGGTAGAGAAAAGACAACTAACGCAGAAGCAGATGAAAACAAAGTATCGCACCTGCTTACAATCATGCAACGGAATAGATAATTATTCATTGTTGCATTGACATTTGAAATGATCAATGAATCAGTTCCTGTGCCTGCATAGTTGGCATTATTACTTAGATTGATCCACGCTGATCCTGTATTTACCTGCCATAATGAAGACGAATGACCAGTTGCTTTTATTGAAAAGCTTGTGTTTCCTTTATCGCATAAGCTAACATTGACTGGTTGCCGGGTAATCGTAGTTATTGAGGGCCCATATAAGGCAACAGTAATAGAATCTTTATTCTTGCAGTTTTTTTGATCTGTGACTTCGAGCCAGTAAGTTCCGGGATTGTTTATTGTTATCGAAGTATTTATTGAACCATTATGCCACAAATAATTTGTAAACCCCGGCAAGGCATTAATAGTAAGTGAGCCACCATTAGTACAAATAGATGTATCAGCAGGTAAAAAAGCAGAGGGGAGAGGAAAGACAACTAAAGCAGAAGCAGATGAAAATAAAGTATCGCATCTGTTTACGATCAGGCAACGGAATTGATAATTATTCATCGTTGTACTGACATTTGAAATGATCAATGAATCAGTTGATGTGCCTGCATAAGTGGCATTATTAGTTAAATTGATCCACCCTGACCCTGTATTTACCTGCCATAACGAAGACGAATGATCAGTTGCTTTTATTGAAAAGCTTGTGTTTCCTTTATCGCATAAACTAACATTGACTGGTTGTTGAATAATAGAGGTTATTAAAGGGCCATATTTTGCCAGGAATAGATCCATCGCTCCAAGTGCAGTTAAGCTTGTGATACAATCAAAGTTTACAGTTTCTTCAAAAGCACCTGCTACTATTACATTGCCGGATGGATCTAATGTTAAGTGTTCTGAATAGTCGCTACCGGTGCTGCCTATTTGTTTTGCATAAACATAATTTCCTGAAGCATCATACTTTGCAAAAAAAGCATCACCCAAAATTGCAGTTAGGTTTTGAGTTATTACAACATTCGGATCAAAGTCTGCAATATCCCAGAACTCTCCGCTGATATAAATGCTTCCGGTTGCATCAACTGCAATGGCAAGAGCATGATCATATCCACCACCACCCATATTTTTAGCGTAAATTATATTACCGCTATTATCATATTTAGCAATAAAAATATCGTAGTCTCCATTACTTGTCAGGTTGAGAGTTCCAGGTCCCGGATCAAAGTCTGCTGTTTCAGTAAATCCTCCTGATAAATATATATTGCCCGATAGATCGAGGTCCAAATAACTATAAAGCAAACCGGTACCCCCGGTTATTTTTTTTACATAAACATAATTACCGAGAGCATCATACTTTGCAAAAAAAACATCAGCGTAAGTTACTAAACCAATAGTTGGACTAGTTAAGTTTTGCACTCCCGGACCGGGATCAAAGTCTACGGTAGTAACATAGGCCCCGGTGAGGTACAGGTTCCCTGAGGCATCAACAGCCAAATTCGATATGCCTATGTCTGACCAAATACCTCCTATGTTTTTTGCATATACATAATTACCCAAGGCATCATACTTTGCAAAAAAACAATCCTGATATCTTACAGTTGTTAAAGCCTGTACACCTGGCCCGGGATCAAAATCCATAGTTTCATCAAAAACGCCGGATAAATAAATATTTCCTGATGCGTCTGAGGCTATTGAAACACCATAATCATCAAGAGCTCCTCCCATTGTTTTGACAAAAATATAATTACCCAAATTATCATACTTGGCAAAGAACACGTCACTCCGATTCGAACTTGTGAATACTTGAGTTCCTGGACCCGGGTCAAAATCTACGGTACCCTGGAATGTTCCTGTAA
>DATDCP010000471.1:0-9250 GCA_036524255.1 Chitinophagaceae bacterium | reverse complement strand
GAATTGCAGGCACTCAAATCTTATCTTGCCTTGCAGGATCAATTAGCAGGAACAGAAAGAAGGATTGTTGTTGCCGCAAGAGATTTTAATGAATCCATTTATGAGTATAACAGATCGGTAAGAGCATTTCCGACAAATATTGTTGCAGGGATCAGCGGATTTAAACAAAAAGAAGGATTTGAAAGTGTAGCAAGTGCTGAAAAACCTGTTGAAGTAAAATTTAATAAATGAGTTTATTTTCATTTTTTAAAAAGAAAGATTTTTTTACTGAAGAAGAAAAACTTCAGATCATCGAAGCTGTTCGCAATGCTGAGAAGAGAACAAGTGGTGAAGTAAGGGTTTTTGTTGAGAGCCGTTGCAGCTACATGGATGCTATTGACAGGGCGAAAGAAATTTTTGTTGAATTAAGAATGAATGAAACTGCTGACAAGAACGCCGTATTGGTTTATGTGGCGATGAAAGATCACCAGCTTGCTATTTTGGGAGATGCGGGTATCCATAATAAATTGGGAAATGAATATTGGAATACAGAAGCAAGAAAGATGATCAGAAAATTCAACAAAGAAAATTATGCAGATGGAATAAAAGAAGTTGTTACAGATATCGGTGAGGCGCTGACACAACATTTTCCGTATAAAAGTGATACAGATAAAAATGAATTGCCGGATGATATTATATTCGGTAAATAAGATTGCATGAAAAGATCCTTCCTTTTTCTTTCTTTAATTTTTTCAGTTAGTGTGTATGCACAAACTGATGTTGTTCCGAAAAAACCATCTTTAGCGGAAGGTCTTGTATTGGATCAAACAAAGACACTTACGTCAGAGCAATTACATACGCTGAGAGAGAAACTGCTTGCTTACGATAGAAGTACTTCCAACCAAATCGCAATTGTTATTATTCCGGCGTTGAAGGGTAATTCGATAGAAGATGTAGCATTGGAAATAGGAAGAGGTTGGGGAGTAGGACAAGCTAATAATGACAACGGTGTTGTTATTTTGATCGCGAAGGACGATAGGAAAATGAGAATAGAAGTTGGTACCGGGCTTGAAGGTGCAGTGACTGATTATGTTACGTCATCAATTATTCAAAATACGCTTCGCCCCAACTTTAGGGAGGATAACTATTATCGTGGGCTTACTGAAGCCGTGGATGAAATAATTAAAGCTGCAGAAGGCAGGTATACGGCACCTGAAGGATATGGTAAAAAAGTGGGAATAAAAAAATGGCATATCATTCTTGGAATAATTGTGATCTGGATAATACTTGGAGCCATTGGAAGAGGTGGGAAAGGCGGCGGCGTTGTTTCACGTCGCGGTTATAATACTTGGGGCGGACCAATATGGTGGGGCGGTGGTGGACATAGCAGTGGTGGTGGTGGTTGGTCCGGTGGAGGAGGCGGCGGATTCGGCGGCTTTGGCGGAGGAAGTTTTGGAGGCGGGGGATCAAGCGGTAGTTGGTAAAAAATATTCTAAAAAATTGGATGTATAAATAAAAATCCTCTCAAGCTTTTGAGAGGATTTTTGTTGAGACGATTGGTAAGAAAAATGACAGTAATTAACGATAAACATTTACTACATTAGTTCCTGATGGCTCTGCTGGTTCACTTTGAGTTACCACGACTGATGCATCTGCACTTATGCCGTGCAGATAAATATCTAAAATATTGTTTGTGCCTGCTAAAACTGCTGACGGAACACACCATGCTCCATAAGCATAAATATCTGCACCATTATTATTTGAAATATCACAGCCATAGAATTCTAGTTTCATTTTATTATTTGAAGCCCTGTTATATCCTTCAATGCTATTAACGGAATTAAATCCACCCACAGCATATACCCCACCTGGTAAGGCTCCATTTACAGGTTGAAGTTCCGGAACTCCGGGAGGATTGTTGTTTCTGATGGTTGAACCAAACATCTTAATGGTTGTTGTATTATTTTTGGCAAAAGTTGTAGGTGCCTGGTTTCCCCCACCAGTAGGATCAAGAGCGCAACCATTATTCTCAAACCGATCTGCTTGTGATGTTATTTCAATTATACCGTTTTCCATCGTTCTGTTGAAAGCGCCATTGTTTGTGATAAGCCCAATTTTATTTCCATGAATATTATTTTCCTTCATGTTTAGTTTAATAACGGCTCCAATAGCGTTGTTTACATTAAATACGGCCACTGCGAAACCTAAAGAACTCGTAAAGCCCGTTATTTCATTGTGTGCAAGATCTGCATATATTTTTCGACCTGTATGTTCTGCGAGCCTGTTTCGGAGATCGATTCCTATTCTTGTACCATTACTATATACATTTACGTGAGAGATTTTAATGGAAGTTTCTGCCGAAGCAAGATCAACGGCTATTACAGCAAAAGCATTAACACTGAGCGTTCCTCCTTTTACCGACACCCATTCCAAAACGTTCGTTCCCCTTCCCAACCGCACCCCACCTGTACTTGCTGCTGGTGTAATATATGAAGCGGCAGGCAATGTTGATTGATCGATCAATACTGCTTCGGAGTTGCCGGGTTGACCTCTTAAAGTCATATCGGTTTGCAATTCGAGTCTTCCTCCATTGGGATAGCTGGCATTTAGTAAATACGTGCCGGCAGCAAGGACTACTTCAGAACCAGCATTACCAGGATCATTTACTGCACTGTAAAGCTCCTCAATGTTTGAAGCATAGACTTTCTTTTTTCCTTTTTGAGCGTTGGGGTTATTTGCTGAAGTAGATTCTTCAGAAAAAGCAAATGGTTTGTCAATTCCTTTTTGACAGGAGCTGATAAGTAACATGACATTTATTAAAAATGCAGTTACGATAATGAAATTTTTTTTCATAAATTTTTTTTGAAAGTGAAAAAATTAAATAAATGGTTTGCAACATAACTGAAGACCTTTATTTTAAGCTATTGATTTCGGTAAACCATGTTTAATTGTTTATAACAACTGATCTCACGTACACGTGATCATCTACCATAATTTTTACAGCATAAATTCCTTGCGGCATTTTATCCAGGTTTATCAATTGCGTATAATCATTTGCTCCCTGTTTTTTCCCGCTACGGTATACGAGCTGCCCTGCAATGTTTAATACTTCGACATTGATCACTTTATTCTGAACTTCTTTTGCTTTTAAGTAGAATTCACCCGAGGATGGGTTTGGCAGTATTTTTATTTCAAATGAGTTGCCAGGGTTGATCAAACCTGTCGTAATAGAAACAGTAATGGCTAATGTTTGATCTATGCTTGTTCCGCAACTATAGCTTGCTTTTACAGAAATCACATAATTGCCAGGAGTTTGCCAATTAACTAAAATTGAATTTGTATTTTGCCCGGATACAATTATTCCACCTCCATTGAGTGACCATGTATAACTGGTTGCACCAGTTACCAGATTAATGGAATAGTTCGCCGTTTGCCCATTATTGACAGAGCTACTTCCTGCAATTGCTCCGGGTTGTGGCGCGGCATTCATTACTACTGCGAATGCCTGGGCGTTGCTCCGGCTGCAACCGTTTCTTGCTATCACTGAAATTATTCCGCCAGCTGCTCCTGCCGTTGCGGTGATGGTGTTTGTGGTTGAATGCCCCGTCCAACCGGAAGGAAGGATCCACATATAATTTGTAGCTGCCGGTACTGGATTAACAGAATAAGTTTGAGCTGTATTTACACAGACAGAGTTGTTTCCAATGATAGGTTCTAATTGGGACGGAACCGTATCTCGTGGTGTAACAATTATGGTTTGAGGATTGCTGCTACCACACGGATTATTTGCAGTAACCGAAATAGCTCCTCCGTTTGTTCCTACTAATACTGTGATGCGATTGGAAATAGAACTACCTGACCACCCTGATGGTATTGTCCACGTAAAATCTGATGCATCGGTTACCGGGTTGATAAAATAGCCGGCATAATGATTTTTGCATGCAGTTCCCCATTCTATAATCTGCACGGGTTGGGGCGGAACCGAGGTACATCGCTCTGTCCATTTTGCAACCTGGTTTGCCCAAATATTACCTGCAGTTTTGAAAATACCGCCAATATATAATGTACTATCATGAGTTGCCATACACAGCACGCCCTTATCTGTCCCACTTCCAAGAGAAGACCAATTTGCGCCGTCCCATTTGACTATATTATTTACAGCAATATTGCCTATAGTATCGAAGAACCCTCCGACTATTAAGTAGCCGTTATAAACAGACAAAGAGGAAACATAGCCATTAATTCCTGCAGCTAAAGAAGTCCAGTTTGTTTCATCCCATTTGGCGATATTATATGCGGGAATGCCACCTGCAGTATCGAACATACCACCGGCATATAGGGCCCCATTGTGAGTTGTTAATGAGCTAACATATCCAAAAGCGCCATAATCGTTTACTCCTAACGTAATACCAGTTCCAATAGCGGACCAATTATTTCCATCCCATTTGGCAATATTGTTGGCTGGAATACTACCAGCAGAATCAAAAAAACCGCCGGCATAAAGAAACCCATTATAAACAGCCAGCGATAATACGGATCCAGAAAAATAGTCATCTTTGTAAACGTTAATACCAGTTCCAACAGCCGACCATTCCGTTCCATTCCATTTGGCAATATTATTTACCTGAATATTACCTGCGTTATAGAAATTCCCTGCCGCATATAGTTCTCCTTTATATACAGCCAAGGATCCAACAGAACCATATGAACCAAGTCCAGTACCAACTGCCGACCATTCTGTTCCATTCCATTTAGCAATATTGTTTACTTGATTCCCGCCTGCAGACATAAAATGACCGCCTGCATATAGTTCTCCGTTATAAACTATTAAAGCATAAACCCAATGTTCCGCCCAAGCATAATCAATTCCGGTTCCAACTGTTGACCAGTTCGTGCCATTCCATTTAACAATATTGTTTGCAGGTCCATCTACAAAATCAAAATAACCTGCTGCATAAAGCTCTCCATTATACATGCATAATGAAGAAACAGGTGGCCCGGTTATCGGTCCGTCTGAACCATCTACAGTTCCCTCGCTAATTTGAACGGTATTTAAATAACCTATCCCATTTCCAAGAGCTGACCAGTATTGAGCTTTAGCGTTTTTTGTTATCGTACACGCAAAGACAAATATTGATAGTATAACTTTTCTCATAAACGTTCATTTAAAATTGATCAATACAAAAATGGTTTATTGGTGAAGTCAAGTCAATACCCAATCCCCGTTAATTCTGTTCATACAGGTTGAAAGAATACCATATTCACGTTATTGGAATCAAATAAATATTCGGATAACTTTAGTGTATGAAAAGGCTGCTCTATTTGTATGCGTTGGCTGTTCAGATAACTGCTTCAGCTCAGTCTTTTCCTTTGAAGAATACAAGTGTGAATTATGTTGTCTCGAGTCTCCGCGGAAAAGATTTATCTGATAAATCTTTAGTAAAGATCTTAAGGGATAACAAAGGCTTATACTGGTTTCGATGCAAGTCAGAGTTATTTTCCTTTGATGGCATAAATTGGAAAAACTACCAATTTCAATCGATTATTGGGAAATCAACTCCGATCAAGCTTAATGATATTAAACTAATGGAAGACGGCAATGTTTGGGTATCATCCTCTGAAGGGATTTATGTATTCGACTCGGGGACTGACACCTTCTTGCCGATCCGTCTGAAATATCCTGAAATAAAAGGGCTGCCTCTAACTATGGTTTATTTGTGTTCTGGCCTGCCCGGCACTTATGTTTTTAGTTCTATACAGGATGAAGGATTTTATTTATTTGAGTGGCGGGAAAAAAAAGTGAAACATATCATCATTGATAGCACCAACAAGATCTACATGCCCGCCAATGTAAATCCACTCGCTACAGATAAAGCAGGCAATCTATGGGGAATCACTTCAGAGAAAAAGGGAATATGGAAGTACAATTTTTATACAGGAAAAATTCAATGCTCATGGAAAGGCGAGTTATTACAATTTAAGGACAAGCGGTTTAAAAATGTGCGAAGTATTTTTTATTCAGAAAAGGAAAATGCACTTTGGTTTTCCTATACTGATTACATGGAAAAAATGTATTTACAAACCGGACGAAGTGTGTTTTATTCTTTTTTTGATGATCTGAGAGTTCAATTTGATACGTCAGTGCGTAACAGATACAATGTATCGACTGTTACATCCGACCGAGAAAATAATGTATGGATTGAAGTAGGAAACAAATATCTTTTAAAGCTGGATGATGAAAATAACCAGATGGAATACCTGGTTAAAAACGACAATATGCTTCCTTTAGGAGAATGGAACTGGATGGTGCAGATAACAGGCAACCTCGAAATTGCTGACGGTGACGATATTCTCTTCTGGCTCGCAGGGCGCAAAGAGATATTAATGATCAGAAGATCTGGAAACAGCGTGAGATATTTTCCTTTTGAGACATTGGCTGCATCGGGGGTTCGTTCAGAAGAGTATATAAATACGGATACACGTCAAACCATTTTTCTTGAAAAGGGCAGGTCTGGAAGGTATTTTTTACTTCAACAAAATTCCGGACGGCCGAAGTTGATCTGCTTCGACAGGGATTTCCGGATAATAAAGGCTCTGTTCAGTAATGAACTGAAGCAATACCCTGCTTTTTTCAGTGCTGATTTTAATCTGGATACTTTTTATATAGCTTTTATGAGGGGGGAAATTGAGCCTCTCAATTTCAGGAATGTTTTAAAAGAGTGTAAAGTTGATTTGCGTACGTTCGAAGTGAAGGAAATTAAATTAGATTTCAAACAACGGGTATGGCGATATGGTTCAGTGGATGTTGACAACGTGTATTGGTTGTTTTCAAACGGGACTTTATACTACTACGAACCGAAAATGGATATTCTTGATTCGATCTTTATCAGCAAACCGGAGGCAAAAGGTGCATATAGTCTTGAATTGGTCAAAGGATTTGATTATCCTACAGTCCTGCATAAAAGCTCTTCCACATTCTGGATAAACTTTCTTCCAGCCAAAGAGTTGTATAAAGTAAACATGAAAACAAAAAAAGTTGAGAAAGTTTTCAAGTGTTGTATGGATCAGAGAGATTGTGAAATTCCGGGGATGATTATTGATATGTATAGTTTTGATTCAACAAGAATTTATATCCAGCAAGGATTTTCTGCAATGCTATTAAATGTGAGTAACGACTCAATGACTCATTTTTCCGACATATTTAATAACATGTTAGCTATACAAAGCCCAAATGGCTCAGGTTTGTATAAAAACTGGATGTATATGGTATTGCCATCCCAGGTTCATTTGCTGGATATAGCTACCGGAAAACATAAAGCCTTAACTCTGAATCGTGATTTCAAATGGGAACTGTCGCAACTAAACTCTAGGCCGCTTGTAAATGACAGCGGAGAAATGATAGTTATGTCCTCCACTCAAAAGGGATTTTTAGTTTTTAATATTGATTCGATACCTGATCCGGCAAAGCCAGGGATCGTGCAGTTGTCTTTTGTAAAACTAGATAACAAAGATCTTCCGTTGGATTCACTGAAACGCATGAGAGCACTGGTGTTAAAATACAATAGCTATAATAGTATTCAGCTGGGTTTTTCCGATTACACTTTAATTGATCCTGAAAAAGTTGCTTATGAATATACCTTGCATAAAGGCGGGGATACTGTCTGGAATAAGATAGAAGGAAAACCTGAACTGATATTCAGTGAACTTTCTTCCGGTAAATACCAGTTGTTACTAAGAGCAGGTAATGGGTATAGCGATTATTCAAATAGAATAACTTCTTTTGAAATTCAGATAGTTCCGCCTTTTTGGCAAACAATGTGGTTCAAGGTTATCATTTTTGTTGCAGTCGGAATCGTATTTTATGGCTTATACCGGTATCGGATGTGGCAAATGAGAAGGGTAGAAATTATCCGTAATAATATTGCCAGCGATCTTCATGACGATATCGGTTCAACACTTAACAGTATTTCTATTTACAGTGAAGTCGCAAAACAACAGGCAGGAAAAGAGATCCCTGCTCTCGATTTGATTGGAGTAAACTCACGAAAGATTATTGAGAGCATGAGTGATATTGTGTGGACAATCAATCCCGAAAATGATTCGTTTGAAAAGATCATTGTCCGGATGCGGTCATTTGCTTACCAGTTATTCAAAGCAAAAAAAGTTGAGTATACTTTTGAAGTCGATGAAAAGCTGAACTCAATCACGCTGCCAATGCAGGTAAGGAAAAACTTTTACCTTGTATTCAAAGAAGCAATTACAAATCTTATCAAGTATTCCGGGGCCAACCGTGTTTCGATTTTACTGAAAGAAGAAGATAAAAATATAATTCTCAATATCCGGGATAATGGAATAGGTATTCCGGTAAATGCAGAAACACAGGGAAATGGTTTGATGAATATGAAACGAAGAGCTGAGGAGATCCATGCTAAGTTGAATATTCATTCAGCAAACGGAGAGGGAACAGGAATTGAACTAATGTTGAAAACATAGAAAAATTACAAATGATCAAGGTTGTCATATTTGAGGATAATCGCAGTTTAAGAGAAGGACTGGCCACTATGATTGGAGGGACTGCGGGCTTTGAGTGTGTCGGTGCTTTTCCTAATTGTAATAACCTATTAAAAAATGTTGCACAGGCTAAACCTGACGTAGTGTTAATGGATATTGAAATGCCGGGTATAAATGGAATTGAAGCAGTGAGTATAATCAAAGAAGAATTTCCCGAAATGAAAATTCTGATGGAAACAATTTTTGATGATGATGAAAAAATATTCAGCTCAATATGCGCTGGTGCAGAAGGGTATATTCTTAAACATACATCTCCGGCTGAAATAATGGAAGCTATCAAAGAAATTTATGAAGGCGGAAGCCCTATGACCCCTTCTATTGCTAATCGAGTTTTGAAAATGGTGAAAGATCGTCCCGATACAAGGAGTAGAGAATCATTCAATCTTTCAGATCGTGAAAAGGAGATACTTACATGTCTTGTAAAGGGCATGAGTTATAAAATGGTAGCCGACTGTTGTTATATCAGTATTGAGACGGTGAATGTGCACATAAAAAATATTTATAAGAAATTACATGTTCATTCAAAGTCGGAGGCGGTTGTAAAAGCTATTAGAAGAAGGATTGTTTGATTTTTTTAATATCATCATCCAAATAAAAAAGCCATCCGTATTAAACGAATGGCTCCAAGCTATCTTGAAGTTATTTATTAAAAACCTTTCTTCTCTGCAGCAGGAATTTTTGATTTGATATAATCAACTAA
>DATDCP010000470.1:0-3588 GCA_036524255.1 Chitinophagaceae bacterium | reverse complement strand
AAAATAAAACTGATGCTATTCTCTATGAATTGCAGATAAGAGATGCAAGCATTTCTAACAATTCAGGAATAAAAAACAAAGGGAAATACTTAGGACTGACCGAAACAGGAACTAAAAATGAGGCAGGTCATTCAACAGGACTTGATCACATTAAAGAGTTAGGAGTAACCCATGTTCATCTGTTACCTTGTTTTGATTTTTATTCTCTGGATGAAAGCCAACCAGATAAACCACAATATAACTGGGGTTATGATCCGCTGAATTACAATGTACCGGATGGCTCGTTTTCTACAAATCCATACGATGGAGTAACAAGAATTAAGGAATTCAAACAAATGGTGCAAGCATTTCATCAGAATGGATTGAGAGTAATAATGGATGTTGTTTATAACCATACAAGGCTTACAGAAGATTCTTATTTCAATCAATTAGTGCCTGGCTATTACTACCGGCAAACAAAAGAGGGAAAATTTTCCAATGCAACTGCTTGTGGGAATGAAACAGCCAGTGAAAGATATATGATGAGAAAGTTCATGCTTGAATCGGTTTTGTATTGGGTAAAGGAATACCATATTGATGGATTCAGGTTTGACCTGATGGGAGTGCATGATATTGAAACAATGAATTTGATCTCAAAGGAGCTTCATAAAATAAAGCCAGATATTTTATTATACGGAGAAGGATGGACGGCCGGCTCATCACCATTGCCTGATTCATTAAGAGCTATTAAAAAATACGCTTACAAATTAGATCGCATTGCAGTCTTCAGTGATGATATACGCGACGGAATAAAAGGAAGCGTTTTTGAACATGCCGACAAAGGATTTGCAAGTGGAAAATCCGGAATGGAAGAAAGTATAAAATTTGGTATCGTTGCTTCATGCAAGCATTCACAGGTGGATTATGCAAAAGTGAATTATTCGAAAGATCCTTACTCAGCACAACCATGGAATACGATCACTTATTGTGAATGTCACGATAATCATGTGCTTTGGGATAAGTTGGCTATTTCGGCCAAGAATGCCCCGGTTGCCGAACGAAAAGAAATGGACAAGCTTGCAATATCAATTGTGCTAACGTCCCAGGGAATTTCATTTTTACACGCAGGAACAGAATTTTTAAGAACAAAAAAAGGAGTGGAGAATAGTTTTGAATCACCTGATAGTATTAATGCAATTGATTGGAGTTTGAAGACAAACAATAAAGAAATATTTGAGTACTTGAAAAGATTGATCAAAATGCGAAAGGAACATCCAGCTTTTAGAATGAAGAGTACAAAAGAAATAGCAGCTAATATCCAATTCATAGAGCCGGGTCAAAAAGGGTTGATTACCTATATCATTAATGGACAAAAAGTGAATGATAGATGGAAAAAAATATTTGTAGTTCTTAATAGTGATTCAAAAAAAACTATTAGCCTTCCCAATGGCATTTGGAAGACGGCGATCTTGAATAATTATTTTGTAGATGTGGATATTCCCAATCTTATAGCTGAACCCTATAGCTGTACGATCTTATACCAGGAGTAGATTCAATTATTTTTTTGCGGCCCTGTCAATATTTTTCCCGATCAAATAACCCACCGCCACACCAACTACAGCACCTCCAAGTGCCCAAAGAAAATCACCTTGTGTAGCAAAATAAAAAACTGCCATCCCCACCACGCCACCACCAACGGCAAACACAGAACTTGCTTTTGCTTTGGCTTTAGATTCACCGGTATTGCCTGCAACCCTGTTTTGAAATTGTTTCAGGTGTTCTTTGTGCCCTTTACGATGATGAGGTCTGGCCATAATTTTAGATTTGTTGTAAGATAATAATTGCAAACGAAAAAAATATTGATTTACCTGTTTGATTGTAAAAACCCTTTTGAAGATATTAATAGCCGCTGGTAAATTCATTACCATTTACTAAGATAGATTTACTATTTTTCCCGATCATTATCGTCACAATGTCAAAACAAGTTGTTCTAATATCTTTTTTACTTTTCGCAATTAATTCTTTTTCTCAGGACGCCACTGTATTTAAGCCCGACTCCGTAAAAAAAGAAATGACCGCTGTTCAAATAAACAATACGATCAAGATTGATGGATTATTAAACGAAGAAGAATGGAAACTTGCAAAACCCTCACCAAGATTTGTTCAGATAGAGCCGCAGCAAGGGATGCCCGCAAATTTTGAAACAGAAGTAAAGGTTTTATACAATCGGCAATATTTATATGTTGGTTTTATTTGTCATGACTCTTTGGGTAAAAAAGCAATTCGTGCTACAGATTTCAGACGTGATTTTGGCATTCGTAGTCATGACCATGTCGCCTTATCATTTGATGGATTTAATGATACAAGGAATGCAATGGCATTAATGGCAAATGCTTATGGTGTGCAAAGGGATCTGCTTGTCTTCGATGATATTTTAACCGATGTAGATTGGGATGGTCTTTGGAAAGTAAGAACTACAAGAACAGATTCTGGCTGGACCGCAGAAATAGCAATACCGTGGCAAACACTTCGTTATCGAAAAACAAAAGACTCATTACAACAATGGGGATTCAATGTATATCGAACACGAAGAATGAGTAATGAAATAAGTTCCTTTTCAGGTTATCCAAGAAATTTCAGCTTTACAAGAATGGATTATGCCGGTCTTTTAAAAAATTTGCAACCACCACCACCCAAACCAAATATCAGGATACAGCCATATGTTCTTGGCTCTTATGATCGCTATAAAAATTTTCCCGCATCAACCGAACCCGAAAAAAATAGCTTCCGTGCTGGTGGAGATATTAAATGGGCCATCAATCCAAACAGTATCCTTGATGTAACTATAAATACAGATTTTGCACAAGCGGATGCCGACAGACAGGTGAATAATGTTACAAGGTTTTCAGTTTTCTTTCCCGAGCGACGACAATTCTTTTTAGAAAATGCGTCCCTGTTTGGAGTGGGAGTGAAGCCAAATGAAGATGCCTCCGGCGGAGCAATGCGTATTCAACCTTTCTTTAGCAGAAGAATTGGTCTGGATGATTTTGGAAACCCGATCCCAATCGATGCAGGCGGAAGATTTGTTTATCGTTCATTAAAGCGAAACGCAGGTGTTATGGCAATGCGTCAAAGAGAATCAACAACCACACCGGCTACAAATTTTTTTGTTGGTCGCTACTCTGAAAATTTTGGTAAACAAAACCGGATTGGCGGATTGTTGACCTATAAAAATAATTCTGCTGGTACTAATACAGTTGGCGCAATAGATGGTTTTTTCAGAATGGGTGAATCACATTCATTAAATACAATGCTCATTGTTTCTAATAGTGATAGTAAGGATCCATCAATTGTTGATGGGAAAAATGCCTTTGCAGGTTATGCACAATATTATTATACCAGTAACCAATGGAAAATTTGGTGGACACAATCAGTAGTAACAAAGGATTTCAATCCTGAATTAGGTTTTGTTTCCCGCAATGATGTGGTCGGCACTACACCGGGAATATTCTGGTATTACCGTGGTAAACTTTTGCCTTTTAAAAAATGGATCCGTGCATTTGAGCCGGGCATTTTTCCAGAATTTTATCACCAGGCATCAACAGGTAA
>DATDCP010000469.1:0-5527 GCA_036524255.1 Chitinophagaceae bacterium | reverse complement strand
GGAGAGTCAGGAGAAACAGTGGCTCCCCAAAGCAAAAGCAAACCAATAAAAAGAAAAGAAGGAAGCGAATAACTAAACGGCGAGATAAAACAACAAAACCCAGATATCAGTAATGCCCAGGCGGCAACTTTAGCGCTGCCGATCCTTTGCGATAAATAACCGCCTACAACAGAGCCAATGCTTCCAATAGCAATTACAAGAAAACTCAAAAAGGAAATATCAAGTTGTTGGTTGTTTTTTTTTGAATACAATTCAAATATAAGCGGAACGAATCCCCAGAAGGAATACAGTTCCCACATGTGACCAAAATAACCGGTAGCCGCCTGTCTCCATTTTTTTGAACTGAATATTTTTCCAAATGCATCCCAGCGAAAGCCTCCCGATTTTTTTCTAAAAGGTCCGTCGCCAACAAACACAAGCATCATTAAGCCACCTGCAAATGCTATTATCGATGTAATATGTAAAACAGATTTCCACGGCAGATCAAATTCACGATTTTTTAATAAATGCGGAAATGCAGTTCCAAGCATTAATGCTCCCAATAAAAATCCAAGGGCTTTACCTAATCCTTTTTCATACCAGTCTGCGGCTATCTTCATTCCAACGGGATAAATACCGGCAATGAAGAAACCTGTAAGAAAGCGAAACAGGAAAAGAGTATTTCCATCTGTTACAAACCAAACAACAGAAGAATTGGCTAATCCGCCAAGCAATGAGCTGATGAAAAATAATTTTATCGGGGAGAATCGATCTGCCAAAGAAAAGAAAGCAAACACTAATGTGCCGACAATAAAACCAAACATGACAGCAGTAGTGACTAAACTTATTGCATATTGACTAAGATCCAATGCTTGTTTTAACTCAGGTAAAACCGCATTCCCTGTAAACCAAAGCGATGTCCCAGCAAATTGCGAGAGAACAATCAAAGGCAATATATGTTTTGGTTTTTGTGTCAAGCAGTTGTTTGATAAATGTAAATATAATATTGGTGTAACAAATGAAATGAATAATAATCAATTGGGATTTTTTTACATATTAATGATTTGCTTTCCTTTTTGGGCAACATTTTTGACTCACCTTCTGTGAATTAATTTTTTTAATAAATCTACAATTATGAAAACGATCAGTAATTACCGTAAAAGCTTTTTCTCGCTGTTTACAACGCTTATAGTGAGCTCTGTGATGTTAACCTCTTGTGATAAAGACGATGAAATTGAAGATATAGATGATGATAAATACACATTAAGTGGTAATGCTACAGGAGCTCAGGAAATACCTTCGAATATGTCAGCAGCTACAGCTACTTTAACCGGTACTTATGATGCTGGAAATAATTCATTGAGTTATACTATTAACTGGACAGGTCTTTCTAATGTTGCTACTGCTGCACATTTTCATGGGCCAGCTATTGCAACAGAAACTGCAAACCCGTTAGTAGATATTACAATTGGTACAAATGGTATAAATGGAAATGCATCAGGTATTGTTACTGTTACAGACGATGTGGAGGTAGCCTTATTGACAGGAAAAGTTTATTACAATATTCATACTGCACTTTATCCTGGTGGTGAGATCAGGTCACAAATTGCGTCAACAAAGCAATAATATTTATTTCTTATTTTAAAAATTACCAACATCAATAGTTGGTAATTTTTTTGTTTAGAGGTAATGAGATGTTTCAATAATGTCACAACGAACGAAGGTTTGCCAATACTATACCGGCAAAAACCAGGATCATACTAATAACATATATCCATAAAAACTGTTCATGCAAAATAATAATTGCTTCAATGCTGCTAAAGACGGGAATTAAATTTCCAAACAATGCAGTTCGCCCACTTCCTAATATCACAATGGCTTTGTTCCAGATATAAAAACAGATAACGGATGTGCCAAGCCCGAGATAAAGAATTGTTGAAACATTCGCAGCATTGATCTCAATGCCGCCATATTTTTTTAGTTCTACTAAATAAAATGGAAAAAGAATAATTGTGCCAAGTAAGAAAACTGTAAAAAGAAAGTTGACAGGATGTGTACCTCCGGGTTTCTTTTTAACGGTTGTATTATAAATAGCAAAAGAAAGTGCAGCTGCGAGTATCCACCAATCACCCCTGGTAAATTTGAATGAAATAAGATTATGAATATCACCTTTGCTTAATAATAAAAGTATACCGCAGATACATACGATCATTCCTGCAACTCTTAAAGCAGGGATTTTTTCTTTCAAAAATATTCTTGCAAGAATGATTGACATAATAGGAGAGGAACAAGTGCCAAGGATAGCCATATTAATAGCAGTCGAATGATGACCTGCCACATATACAAACGTATTGAACATGCTTACACCCGTAACTGCTGCGAGAAGAAAGAACAGGAATCTTTGTTTAATAACTTTTATTTCAGCAAAGAAATATTTCCATGCAAAAGGAGCGATGATGATAGTGGCCGTAAGCCAGCGATAAAAAGCAAGTGTAACAGGCTGAATTGTTTTAATAACACCTCTTGCAATAATAAAATTACCAGACCAGATCAATGTGGCAAGAACGGCAAGACTAATTCCAATAAAAACCTGGCGTTGGTGATGGGCTGTGTTGTCCATTAAGAGGATTCAAAAATACTTCTTTAAGACATAGAAGCATGCGCAAAATCCAATTCAAAATTTCCTTTGATACGTTCAATTGAAGGATTGAAATAACCGAATTTCAGGTCTGGAAATTCTTCACGGATCAGTTCCATTAATTGTTTTACTCCGAGGCATTCGCCGGTATCTGTTACGCCAATTTTTCCAAGATACCAGTCAGGATCAATATTGAAATTGCGCCACTGGATCATCTTTAATCCTGTTTCTTTAATAAGCTTTCTTAATGCCTCATATTCAGCAACTGAATCCGTCATTCCCGGGAATACAAAATAGTTGATAGAGGTCCATCCACCATAGCTATTCATCACTTTCAGGCTTTCAACAATTTCATCAAAGTCGTAGTTATTGGGACGATAGTATGGCATATAAATTTCTCTTCGTGCTGAGTTGGTGCTAACACGAATTGAATTCAATCCTGCTTCACATAAAACTTTTACAGCTTTCGGATCTGAACCGTTTGTATTGATATTAATGCTTCCTTTTTTAGTATGCTTTCTTATTTCAATGATCGAATCACGGATCGTTTCCCACATTAGTAATGGTTCACCTTCACAACCCTGGCCAAAACTTATCAATGGATATGGAGCAGTTTCAAGATGAGGAACTGTGAACTCCACTATCTCTTCCGCCATTGGTTTAAAATTCAACCGATCCTGTGTTGATACGATAGGCTCTTCATCGGGTTGCAATGAAATGCATCCAACACAATTTGCATTACATGCTGGCGAAACCGGAACAGGACATTCCCAACGACCAAGAGAAAAATTTCTTGCAGCAGGACAATTATAGGTAAGGCAGCAATTCTCCATCAAATGTTTTACAAGACGGTTATGCGGATATGCTTTTAATAAATGTGCAGCGCCACCATTTATTTTTTCCTGGTCATAACCTGCGCATTCCTGGCGAATGTCTTGTTCAATTCTTACAGCAGGCACATAGAATTTATTATCATGCCAGCCAACAGCAGTATAGCAAAATAACGGAAGAACCGGTGCGTCTTTTTCTGACTCGTAAGCAGCAAGATAAAAACCAGTATGAGCCGGCGGAATAAATGCAGCAACAGCCCAGCCTTTTTCGCACAAACGCATTTCACCAGTCTTTACATCAATGCCGATCCCTCTTCTTCCCGGTAATTCGTAAAGAGAGCCACCTTCAGGTAATTCGATCCATTCATCTTCAGGAATTGGCAATGCATCCCATCCGCTTCGGCCGGTAGTGTATAATGAAGTGTCTTCAAAAATATTTCCTTTGCTGTCGGAGTAAAGAATGTATGGAGAATGTTTAAAATTCAAAGGCTGAATGTTGAATGAAAAAATCAATTTGCGAAGGTCGTTATTTATTCAATTGCTGACGGCAAAAATCATTGAATTTTTTTTCATCAATTGTTGATGATATATCAGCGATCTGTTGTTGAATGATCTTGTTGTTTTTGAAATCAATGGTAAGTAATCCATCTTTTATTATCAAATTGCTTAACTCTTGCCAATCAATTTTCTTTTTGGGAAAGGAAGGATAAATTACCTGGTTTTCGCTAACGCTAACTATTGGTTTTTGTAAAGCCGCAATATGAAGAATCATAAAAAGGAAATTGAGTACACCGACTACCCAATAATCCGCAAGTATCCATGCAAGTGACAACACAAAGAAAGCCCCTGTTAATGGGGATCTTTCACTTTTGTATCTGGAATAAAAAGCTAGAAACGCAGAAAATATTGCTATTGTTGCCATGAAAAATGGTACCAAACTTTTAAAATCTTTTAAATAAGTTATGAATAAAAGACCAGCCAGGTTTAGTATAAGCAAAAAAACACTGATCCTATTGTATGATACTTCTTTTTCATTTTTCAGGATCAGTTCAAATTGTTTCATTGCTGAATTGAATTATTGAACGTACAAGAGTGCGACGCAAGTAAAGCTAGATAGAATTTATACAGTTGGGTAAATAAAAATCTTAACTGTTACTTGCAACCAGCAAATTACAAAGCTTGAAAAGTATTCTTGAGCTCACATTGCTATCCCAATCATTTTCACCTACGCCGGTTTCATTAAGATCAAAACCGATAAGTTTTTTACCACTCTTTATTAGCTTATTGAAAATGTAAAATATCTGTTCTGTTTCCATGCCGCCTTGTACAGGTGTGCCGGAGTTTGGACAAAGTTTTGGATCGAGTCCATCAACATCAAAACTTATATAAACCTTTTCAGGCAACTTGCTAATGATCTCATCAGCCACTTGTTTCCATGTTTGTCCTTCGTACACTCTTTCTTTCAACTCACGGTCAAAGTAGGGGATGACCTTATAATTACTATTGAAAATGTATTCCCATTCTGCTTCGCTGTAGTCACGAACACCAACCTGTACCAATCTTTCTATCTCAGGAATTTCATTTAGCGCATTATACATGATGCTTGCATGCGAATAGACAAAACCCATATATGCTTTGCGCAGGTCACAATGCGCATCTATTTGCAAAATTCCAAAGTTGCCATGCTTTTCAGCGATCGCTTTCATAAAGCCAAGCGGGATGCTATGATCACCACCTAACAGGCAAACAAGTTTATCCTTGTCAAGCAAAGATTTTGTTTGATCATAAACCCATTTATTCAAAAAATTACTTCCTTCATTTACATCCCTCAGCGTTTTTGTCATGAACTGGTTGGCTTCTACGGCGTCACCCTTGGATATATAATCGATGAATAGTTCGGCTTCTTTGCGGAGATAATCACTTTTTAACAATACTTTGCGATCGATCGCTTTCATGAAAAATCCCTGCTTCCATGCTTCCGGCATATCAGGGTCGTAAAGATCCACCTGTAGACTTGCCATAAAAACATGCTCCGGTGCACGGGCTGTACCGGCCCCATAACTTACCGTTACTTCCCAGG
>DATDCP010000468.1:0-4595 GCA_036524255.1 Chitinophagaceae bacterium | reverse complement strand
TCATCTTATTCAATATGGATTGGCGGGATTGGCACTTGTTTTATTTTACACATTGCTTTTATCCATATCGGAATATACGGGCTTTAACCTTGCTTACCTGATCGCCGGCATTGCTACCATAGGACTGGTAACATGGTTTGTGGGAAGCATTATGAGATCATCAAAGCTTGCAATCTTTATAGGGTTTGTACTCACCGTTGTATACGGATATATTTTCACGATCATACAATTACAGGATTATGCGTTGCTGATGGGCAGTATCGGTTTGTTTATTGCACTCGGCATCATCATGTATTTCTCAAGAAAATTACAATGGTAAAAAATAATTAATAAAAATGGGGTTGAAAAAAATAAGAGAAACCATTCTTGTGCTTTTAACGCACAAGATCGCATTGCCAATGCTAAAACTGGTTAGAAGACCAAACTCATTTACATACAGTGAGGACGAATTACAGTCTTTGCCAGCGGGAACATTGGGTAATGATCTATTTATTTTTTTAAAGCAAAGAGATCTTCCTCTATTAAAACACTATGTAAGACATGATCTGAAACATGTATTGCTTGGTTATGATACAACAGAAGAAGGCGAAGCCTGCTTGCAAAGTTTTATGTTTGGCAATGGCCGAATTTCATTCCCGGTATTGGCAACGGTAACGTATAGTTTTATTACAATGCCGGAATATTGGAGTAAAATGAAAGATGCATTTCTCCAGGGAAAGAAAAGTCACCCGATTCATGCGTGGAAATGGAATGAGATATTAGTAGAACCGACGGAGGAATTGAGAGAAAAGTATTTATAAATAGGAGCCATTAACCTTTTGTTGGAGTTGGTTTTAGTTCTGAAAGCCTCACAACTGTGGGGCTTTCATCTTTTACATTATGTTATAAACTTTCAGGCTGAAGTTTCACTTCGGACTTACTAGCGAGCTTCTTTTTGATCCATGCTTCTGATCTGTGATGAAGAGGTATCAATATAGCAGCTACTGCTACTAATATTAATAACATCCAAACTGGTGATTCATGGGTCCAGTGCCCGATATAGGGATGAGCAAATAATACGATAAATTCAAAAAGAAATAATAACCCAAGTATACCGAGAAACTCAATAGTTCTTGATTTGACCTTTTTTCTGCCTAATAATAAAACGGCTAATAAGAACAAGGGAATAAAAATAGCAATGCCCGCTAACTCAAGATTTCTTTTTCTTGCTGCAACTTCTTCACTTTTCTTTTTGGCAATTTCAATTTGACGCATTTGTTCATTAAAAGTTAGTGCCTGCACCTGTCTTTGTTTTCCTTGGTTGGTTAAACTGTCTTTTGCATTCATGGCCATTTCGTAATAAATAAATGCACTATCCAGCTTGTTACTTTCTTTGAAAAGAGCGGAAAGTTGCTTTGTCGAAAACAATAACAGTTGAGGGGAACCCATTTCCCGGGCATGATGAAGAGCCAAACGACTATAATAAAAAGCAGAATCCCTGCGACCTGTTGAATCAAAGAGATCTCCCATCACATTATAAATACTGCTAAGAAATAAGGGGTTATTGGTGGCTTTAAAAAAAGGAGTTGCCAGTCGACAATAAGAAATTCCAAGTTCGTATTGCTTCATTTTTAAACTGATAATACCAAGGTTGAGATAAATCGCAGAAGTGTTATCTATCCTTTTTAATTTAAGCGATAGCTCAAAGCTTTGATTAAAATAATACCGCGCCGAATCCATATCATTTAATTCGCTGTACGCTACACCTGTATTAATAAGTTGAGTAGCGATGTTAAGACTGTCCTTAATTTTCTTATAGAGCTCCAATGCTTTTAACCCGTATGGTATTGACATCCTGTGATCTTCCTGTACACTATATACTAAAGAAATACTAAAATATGAGGATGCGATGAGCAGCTCTTTATTAATTGCTTCACTTTTTTTTAGTGCCTCCAGCGAATTTTCAAGAGCCTTAGAATAATTACCGCTTAAGGTAAAGCCAGTACTTGTACTTAATAACCCAATAATTTCTCCCACTGTATAATGGATTTTTTTCGACAACTCCAAAGCCTGGTTTCCATATAATAATGTGGAGTCAGGTTTGGTGTCACTAAAATTCCATGCTAATTGATTCAGCAACTTTACCTTGATTGTATCTTCTTTTGTAGTCGCTAATAATTGATGAAGACTGTCAACTGTATTTTGCTGCGCGGTTAGTTGTAATCCGACTAAAATGCAGATAAAAATTCCTGTTCTTCGTTTCATGCTAGTGGTTTGATTATGAAATGTAAAACAAAAAGCTCAGTATAAAACAGAATGATGAAGTGTGCGACGCAACAGGTGATGATAAGAATTACAATTGCCGGCTTAATAAAAAAAACCTCCCTTAAAGAGAGGTCTTGTATAAATTTCAAAACTCAAATTTTAAATTAGAAATCTAATCCCATTGCAAAATACCAAAGCGGTTTTCCTTTGAAGACACCATTCATTTCCCAGGCAGTATCAAGACGCAGGAAATAACCAAGTATTGTACTGCGAACACCAAATCCATAACCACCAGCAAAAGGACCAATACCGCCAGCTTTTATTTTTACCACAACCGGGTTTCCTGGCTGGCTATATAGCACAGATGGTCTTTCTATTTTATCAAATTTACCATTCCATGCAGTACCGAGATCAAAGAACTGCACCAACTGGAAGTTTCTTAAGAATGCATTGTTGATCGGTTTATTAAATAAAGTGCTGAAAAGTGGTAAACGTAATTCACTATTGATAACTGCCGCATTATTTCCATTAGCCACATTTTGATTGAAGCCTCTCAGGTTAACAGCCAGCGATTGGAATGCATAGTCGATATCCGGGTCAGGTTTATTGGCGTCATTGAATTTTGGAAACAGGTCAGTGTCAACACCGCCGGCATAGTAAATAATTTTTTGCGTACCCCATGAAAGATCAAAAGCTCCACGCAATGCCCAAATGAAATTACGATAGATCGGAATAAATAATCTTCCATCGCCACCAACATTGAGTGAATATGGATTATCTGCAACGGAGCCAGATTCTTTATTTATTTTGGAATTCCAGTCAAAATAAAATTTATAACGTAACCCTTTCCAAATATTCAATGCCGGGTTAATGGCATCATCATATACATACTCCGCATGCAATATGGCATAATGCTTTTTAATATCTTCGATCTCCAATGTTGCAGGTGGCAGGTTCAGATCATCAGCAAGAATTACAACTTTATCTGAACGGAATGCACCATTCAAACGAATACTTCTTATACGGTCAAACGGATAAGAAACACCTAACTGGTATAAGTTCGTAAATAGTTTGCCGTTAAAAAAATTTCCATTTTGATCACTGACACCTACTTTTTGTGTACTCCTGTAATAAGCTGTATTATAATCAAGTCTTTTCTTTAAGTATTGTGCACTCATTATATATTCATTATTCTTCAGATCCGTGCTGAGGCGAAAGCCTCCGGCAAACTTCCAGTCTTCCATCAGGTCAGAGGTCCCAACTCTTATCATACCATTAAATGGATCGCCATTGGCAAGCTGAATAGGGCCTGAACCACCTGCATAGGTTTGATAACGGGTGATCAATACATTATTATTAAAACCAGCTACTACATAATCATTGAAAAATTTCGGCGGACGATATTCAAACAATTTTGCTGACTTTAGTACCGATTCTTTACCTGGCACTTGAACTGATTCCACTACATTACCGATCTGTGTTGAATCTTTTTTCTCTTCCTTAAATTCATTTTCGAAGAAATCATCTTGCTTTTTTCCACTTGTATCGGTAGGGTCTGGTACATTTATATCAAGTTTGCCTTCTTCAAATTTTTCCTCTTCCATTACCTTCTTCATATACTCAGTTGGCCTTGCTGATATATTGCGACGGCGCAAAGCATTTTCATCCACCTTAAGACGATAAAGGAATTTATAATCACCCTGTCTTACTATTTCACTTACCTGCTGCTGATCACCGGCAGTTCTTGTTTCCAGTAAACTGCTTTGATAGTTGGTGATTGGGAATACATAAGTGGAATCCTGGGTTACAGAAACAAAACCTACTGAATCAATATCCGGTTTATCCCATTCTTTTAATAAAGAATCTACATCTTTTAAAGTCGGGTTGCGCAATACATCACCACCAATAAATACCAATGTATCAAGCCCCGCTCTTTCAGTTCTGAAGAAACCTGCATAACGGTTGGCAATTCCATTTTCATTACTTACAAAAGTGAAATGCGAAGTATTGTATTGAGAAGGAAGACGTGCATCGCCTTGTTTCATATCCGTCAGTTGAGAGATCTGTTTGAATTCAGATTTATTCCAGTTATCAACCAGGAAAATATTGTAACGATTATGTGGTAATGAATCATCAGAGCTTGCAGCAGTGCCCGATGGCCTGTTACTGGAGAAGATGATCCCTGTTTTATTTGGAAAAGCCACAAACGATGCATCAAGGTCATCATATACATCATTCGTTATCTGCTCTACTGTTCCTTTATCAATTTTATAAACGAAAATATCTGTTTGGCCGCTTTTAACTGCGCTGAATAAAAGAGTATTTGCATCCAGCATGTATTTCATATCCTC
>DATDCP010000467.1:0-2725 GCA_036524255.1 Chitinophagaceae bacterium | reverse complement strand
AATGTATTGGGAAAAACAAAAAACGCTGATCATAGCTGACCTGCATATTGGCAAAACAGGTCATTTCAGAAAATCAGGAATACCGGTACCGCAAAATGTTTTTAAAGAAGATCTTCAAAGATTATTTACCCAAATACTTTATTTTAAAGCAGAGAAATTGATCATCGCCGGTGATCTTTCGCATAGCAGATCAAACAAGGAAATGGACCTTTTTAAAAGATGGAGAAATGATCTTGATGCTTTGGAAATGGTACTGGTAAATGGCAATCATGATATACTGGAAGAAGCCTGGTATGATGAAATGCGAATTGAAACAAAAGATTGCCTTGATATTGGTGATTTTTCATTTTGCCATGACCCGGAAGATGCATCCATAAAAGATCAGGCACATTATACTTTCTGCGGTCATCTTCACCCGGGCATTAGTATCCGTGGTCGTGGAAGACAGTTTTTACAGTTCCCTTGTTTTTATTTTGGAAATAATATTGGGATACTTCCTGCATTCAGTCGCTTTACAGGTCATGTAAATGTTGATGCACAAAAAGGAGAAAATGTTTTTGCTATTGTTGAGAACGGGATCATGCAGGTGCAGTGATCAACGCTTCTTTCTCAGCGTGTTGAAATCTATAAAATAAATAAAGCGAAGTGTCAACTCATTGCCATGACGAAGATCCATTGTCTGGCTAAGGTTATTCAAATATTTCTTGTACGTCATACCGTCAACATATTCATCATTTCCAAGAAAATTTTTCCATCCTAATACAAGACGACTACCCAGGCGAAAATCCCATGTAAAAAATGCATCGAGATTAAAAAAGTTAATATTCTCATCCTGGTTGGGAATAAATGCGCGGGGAATATCCTTTCCATTTTCATCTACGTTCGCAAACCGTTTATAAGTTACCTGGCTCCAGTTATGTCTTATCCGCATTGTCAAATTCATTCGTGGTGTAAAATTGTAAACCCCTGAATAGATAGAAGTGATATCCTTAAAGTCGACAAAACTAATTATTGGCTCTCCATTTAATTCCCTGCCTGCAAAAACAATATAATCTGTTTCTGTTTCGCCGGTATTACTTATTTCCATTGTTATCTTATTGCTGAAGCGATAGCGAACGCCAAGTTGATACCTGTAATAATTATGGACCTCAGGAATATGAAACACCGAGCCAAGAAGACCATAACTGATAAAAAGTTTTTTCCGGCTATCTGTACTTCCTGATACTTCAGCATAAGTAAAAGGTGGTCGTTTCGCATAGCGGCCGGGAGTGTTTAAAACGAAATAGTCATTTTCTCCAAAGGGTAATGTACCAACTGTGAGGGTGACATCCCAGAAATTTCTAAAAACCCAAAAACCTTGTCCTGTTATCCGTAAATAATTATACGCATAAGGTTTGTAAAGCCAACCATAGCTTGAAGTGAGCCTGTAATTATAAGTAAGGAAATTCCCTTTTGGAGTAAATTGATTGTAACTGATCTGCCCTGTATAAGAAACTTCATTCGCAGCAGGCAAAATTCCAAGATCATTCGGGTCATACTTATCTGATTCAATAAGGTTCGAAAGATAATACTGGAGCTTGCCACTTACTTTGCCTACACGCAGGCTTGTGCTGAAGCCATCATAACCTAAGTCACCAAAAATCTTACTGTATCGTGCGGCGCCGCGAACATTAAATTTGTTTTCCTTATCAAAAAAACTAAAATCAAAAGCAGAAACATTCGCATCACGGTTAATGTATTCCCGTATCACATTCGTGTTGGTAAAAGTCACATAGGACCTGTTCTTTAATGCCTGGTCAATTACAATAATATTATAATTAGCAAGCGCCTCGGTTACAATACTGGTATCTTTCCCGTCGGTTGTATTTCTAAGAATTGCTTTTTCTTTCTGTGCTATTGCATTAAAAAAACCAAGCCCCAATTTTTTTTCGGTGCGGCCAGAAAATTTGATCGCATTATATAAATTGGTCACTGCCGGGTTTTCAATGATCTCATAATTGGGATTATTTTGAGCAAAGTTTCGAACTGCATTGAATCTTTGCGGCATCTCTCCCACTCTTCTTGAATAAAATAATCCTGCTTTATTAAAAAGTTCAGTGCCTTCAGTAAAGAAAGGGCGGTTCTCCGCAAACTTAATTTCATAAGGAGTAAGATTATTTACCACGTTGTCTGAAACCACTTGTCCAAAATCAGGAATGATCGTTGCATCAAGTGTAAAGCTTTCACTTATTCCGTACTTCACATCCATACCACCACTTTTCAACCACTCTGTTTTATTACCGTTAGGGGTAGGTGAAATATTAACGCCCCCAGATAAATAAGGAGAGAAACTTAATCGCAAAGGGGGTTCAAGATCCTTAAGACCTGTAAGATCACCAAACTGGTTTAGAAAACCATTGACATTCGGATCAAAAAAATTCCAGCAAGAACGTTCATTATTCTTTCTTGTGAATCGCATTAATTGAATACCCCAATCCTGTATATCTTTTTTTGAAAATCGCAAAGAGAAATAAGGGATCCGCATTTCTACCGACCATCCATTATCAAGCATTTTCGTTTTACTTTCCCAAACAGCATCCCATGTTTTATCGCCATACTCGCCAAAATCACCAGTGAAACTCGGTGATAGCTTTGCATCTGTTTGCACATTTGCAGAAGTGACCAGGAACTGGAAACCATTTTGATTGTCGTTATAAGTATCAAAAAAAACAGAAAAATAATCTAC
>DATDCP010000466.1:0-3458 GCA_036524255.1 Chitinophagaceae bacterium | reverse complement strand
GAATCTCCTTTTCGATCATAAGAGAACAATCCCTGGTAAGTGGAAAACCACATATTAGATCTTGAGTCTTCAGAAATAAACGTCACATTGAATCTTTCTCTTTTATTTGGAAAAAAATCAACAAAGTGACGAATGAATTTATTTGTCCTTGGATCAAACACCTGCACTCCCTGGCCATGCCCCATCCATATCATTCCATCTTTTGCCTGCAACATTGAAAAAATACCCGGCTCCTTAATGCCTTTTGCTTGCTCATAATTTTCATCCAATGTTAGTTTATTCCTGTTCCATTTATATAAACCACCGATCCAAACGCTTATCCACCAAGTATTTCCCGTTGTGTCTGTTTTATCACGCACAAATCCACTTGTGAAAAAATATTGTGAGTTGGTAAGTTCGTTTTTATCCTGCCATATGCGGTAACGTCGAAAACGAATTGTATGCGGATCATACTTCTCCAAACCGTTCTCGGTACCTAACCATACAATTCCTGAACTTGTATCACGAAGTACGTATACCGTTTGGCCAAGATTATGTGTGTATTTATCTCTTGGGTCATTCTTAAAATAGTAAAACTTTTTTTCTGATGTATCATAAGCCATCAGTCCGTAAGCTCCGCCACCGCACCACAAGAATGGTTTACCCTGTTCATCTTTATCAAATTCAAAAGCGGTCATTGACTCGGGTGCAGTTTCTTTTTTTTCAAAATCCTGTTTACTCTCATTCCAGATATAAAATCCATGTGACCATGTTGCCATCCACAATTGGCCGCTTGCATCTTCTTTTACTGAACCGCAAAGAATATCAGAGTTACGATGCGACCAATCGAAACCGAGCAGGTATCTGAACTTTTCAGTTTTAGGATCAAATAAATATTTTGCTCTGCCAATAGATAACCACACTCTGTTTTTGCTGTCAATCTGAGATGAATTGGCATGAAAACGTGCTGCAGGCAATGGATATCTTTTCCACTTAAATGTTTCCTGGTTCACAGCATATAAATGATCATTTACAATGAACCAACCAATACCGTCTTTATTGAATTCCCCAGCCATTACGTCGTAGCGGGGATAATTATCGGAGCTATCTTTCAGATCAACCCTGTCAATTTTTAATGTACTTGTATTGAGTCTGCACAACCCTGAATTTGTAGCTATCCATAAATAGCCCTTCTTGTCAAGTGTAGTGCCTGCAATATAATTTCCGGGAATCGATTGATCGCTATTTGGTTCATTGCGAAATATTTTGAAAGAAATTCCGTCAAACCGGTTTAAGCCATTGGCAGTTCCGATCCACAGAAAGCCATCACGGTCTTTTGTAAGGTTAATGACACTTTCATGCGAAAGGCCATTATCAGTTGTAAATTGTTCAAAAGAAAAATTAAAGCGTTGTGCATTCGCCTTTTGATAAAGCAAAAAGGGAATTATGATAAAAAGAAAAATATTGCGAACGGATCTTATCATGAAGCAGCTAAATCTACTAAACTTTTATAAATGATCTTTACATGTAATATTTTGCAAGCAATTGTTTATCGATCTTCTTTTTAATGGCAAGTTTATAAAACCAATTCAATAAAGGTTGCACCCATGATAGAAAACCCGGAACGTTTGATCCTGAAGCAACCGATAAATAACCACGGATCAGCCAATTTACAGGTAATCCTTGCTTATTTACTTTTCTATCTCTTGCAAGGCCATTCAGAACCGATACAAGTAATTGATAACCGATATTTCCTGGCTGAATCACAACCTTAAATTTTACCTCATTACCGCTTTCATTAAAATACCGGTGAACCGTTTTGACAGGGATAAGCAAGTAATCTCCTTTATGCAACGTTTTAATTTCTTTTCCAACTTGCATTTTCAGCTCACCTTCCAGCACTTCATAATACTCTGAAAACTCGAAATGATAATGAAGCGGGATCTTACCACCGCTTTTTAATATTATCTCTGCTACTGTTCTTGTTCCACTGGTTTCTTCGCAGATTTCTTTGAACTCGATCCTGTTTTGAAGTACGGGGTTATCGTGTATTCTATTTTTCATGTAAAAAACTTAATACAAAGTTCTATACATGGCGGCTTTTTTCATTAGCATAACAATGTGAAAAATGCCCCTAAATCGGGGCAGTCTAATATTGCAACCGATTGATCAATTTGTCATAGTTGGTTAAATGATTCTTGCGAACGATCATTGATAGAGTTGGCTGGCAAAAAATAAAAAGTCAGGGTAAATATCTTTTTCTGATCCTTCTACTGGCTTAGTTTTTACATCCGGCATATGTTCAGCATGGGTTCCTCCTAATAAAACTATCGTGTTGACAACGATCAGCAAAAAGATCTTTATGAGTTTGTAGTGCTTCATTGTTAAAAATTGATAGAACAAATATGCTTTATTGTAAAAGTCTTTTCAATAGCACGTTAATGCGGATTTTTGCCTGAATGGAATGCAAGTTTTTGCAGGATGAGCATAATCATGCTAATACACTCGTTAGGATTCGGATCTGCAAGGTCATTTTTTCATGAATAATTAAAAGCTTTCATCGGCCTTAATACAGTTACCTTTGCGGAAAATTTTAAAGTCGCATGATCACATTCGAAGGGTTAGGATTAGATTCAAAATTGATCCAGGCAACTGATGCATTAGGATTCAAAAACCCTACACCCATACAGGAAAAAGCAATCCCCGTTTTATTAAGTGGAACTAAAGACCTCGTTGGTCTTGCACAAACTGGGACCGGTAAAACAGCTGCATTTGGTTTGCCGCTTCTTCAATTGGTAGAAAGCAAAGACAGGTTCCCGCAAGCTCTTATTGTTTGCCCTACAAGAGAACTTTGTATGCAGATAGTTAACGAAATGGACCTTTTCAAAAAATTTGTTGTTGGAATGAATGTACTCGCTGTTTATGGTGGTACACCCATTGGGGCACAAATAAGAGAATTGAAAAGAGGCGTTCAGATAGTAGTAGCAACACCGGGTCGTTTAATTGATCTGATAGAAAGAAAAGCCATCAACCTGGAAAAAATAAAATATGTAGTACTCGATGAAGCAGATGAAATGCTGAATATGGGTTTCCAGGATGACATTGAATTTATATTAAAGAACACTCCTAATCGTGAAAGCACATGGCTCTTCAGCGCTACCATGCCTCCGGAAATAAAAAGGGTGAGTAAGAAATATATGAAGACGCCGGTTGAGATAACGGTTGGCAAAATGAATACTGCTAGTAAAAATATTGATCACCAGTTTTATGTTGCCTCATCACATCATCGTTATGAAGCATTGAAGCGTTTGATCGATTTTAATCCCGGCATTTATGGGTTGATCTTTACAAGAACAAAAGCCGATGCACAAAAGATCGCTGAAAAATTAACCAGAGAAGGTTATGATATTGATGCATTACACGGCGATCTGACACAGGGACAACGTGATAAAGTAATGGGTGAGTTTCGTGAAAAGACT
>DATDCP010000465.1:0-9542 GCA_036524255.1 Chitinophagaceae bacterium | reverse complement strand
GAGAAAAAATGACCGACCTGCTTGTTTTTGATAAACATGAATTTGTGGATAGTCTTTTTAACCTTGAATAAATAAATGGTAACACGAATTAAAAACGAATTACACGAATTCGTTTTTAATTCGTGTAATTCGTGATAAATGAAGACAAAGAAACTACATAAAGACAAAGTAAATATCATCACTCTTGGTTGCAGCAAGAACATGGTGGATAGCGAAGTGCTGAGTGGCCAATTGCTGGCAAATGAAATTGATGTGGTGCATGAGAATAAAAAGTTAGATCACAATATAGTTGTAGTAAATACCTGTGGTTTTATTGAAAAAGCAAAAGAAGAATCCATCAATACAATTCTTGAGCAGGTTGAATTAAAAAATAAAGGCAGGCTTGATAAAGTTTATGTGACGGGTTGTTTAAGTCACCGGTACAGGGATGACCTGGAAAAAGAAATTCCCGGAGTGGATGCATGGTTTGGTACAATGGAATTGCCCTTGATGCTGAAACAATTTGAGGCTGATTACAAAACCGAGCTACTTGGTGAAAGATTGCTGGCGACACCTCAGCATTATGCGTATCTGAAAATATCTGAAGGCTGCAACCGCACCTGTTCATTTTGTGCCATTCCTCTTATGCGTGGCGGGCATGTAAGTAAAACGATAGAAGAGCTCGTAAAGGAAGCCGAAGGTTTGGTAAGACGTGGTGTAAAAGAAGTGATGCTGATAGCGCAGGAGCTTACTTACTACGGTCTTGATATTTATAAAAAAAGAATGTTACCAGACCTTTTAAATCGTCTTGCTGATGTAAAAGGATTGCAATGGATACGTTTGCATTATGCATACCCCTCAAAATTCCCATTAGAGATATTGGATGTGATGCGTGAAAGAGAGAATATCTGCAATTATCTTGATATGCCTTTGCAGCATGCAGCTAATAATATGCTGAAAGCAATGAAGCGTCAGATAACAAGAGAGGAAATGGAAGATCTGATCGTTGCAGTAAGAGAAAAAGTTCCTGGTATTTGTTTGCGTACCACGTTGATCGCTGGCTTTCCCGGGGAAACGCAGGATGATGTGGAAGAATTAAAAATGTTTTTACAAAAGCAGCGATTTGACCGTGTTGGCATTTTTACATACTCACATGAAGAAGGAACATCGGCACATGATCTTATTGATGATGTGCCTGCTGATGAAAAAGAAAGAAGAGCGCAGGAAGTGATGGAAGTGCAGCAGGAAATTTCTTATGAACTAAACCAACAAAAAGTTGGTAAGGATTTCAAAACCATTATTGATAAAAAAGAAGCAGGCCGTTACCTTGGCCGTACTGAGTTTGACTCAGTTGAAGTAGATAATGAAGTGGTTATTCATTCTTCTAAAAAACTACCGATCGGTGATTTTGTAAATGTGAAGATCACGAAGGCGTATGATTATGATCTGGAGGGAGAGGTTCAGTAAAATAATGTCTATACTTTTTTGCGTCTCACTAATTTTTCGATCTCTACTGCAGCGAATATCAATATTGAACCACCACCGACAAGCAAAAATTCATTTAACGTTAAAGCTTGTGTTTTAAAAACAGATTGTAAGAATGGAATATAGGTGATAGCTGCTTGCAATAATAAAGTAAGCAGTACAGATCCTATCAACAGCTTATTTGAAAATAATCCTACACTAAAGAACGATTGCTTTTCTGATCGTATCGCCAGTACATGGCACATCTGGCTAATGCACAAAAAATTAAAGACCATCGTTTGCCAGGGCATATCATTTCTTATCGCCCAGCCTTGTAGTGATAGTGCAATACCAGCCATTAAAATTCCTACCCAGATCATATGTAAACCCCGGCCTTCCGCAAAAACGGTTTGCTGTGGCGGACGGGGAGCCCTTTTCATTATATCCTTTTCCGCTTTTTCGAATGATAATGAAATGGCAGGCAACCCATCCGATACTAAATTTATCCAGAGTATATGTATTGGTAACAATGCAACAGGCAAGCCAATTAACGGTCCGAGCAACAAGGTCAATATCTCACTCGAGTTTGTAGTCATCAGGAATTTGATAAACTTAAGTATGTTGTCATAGATCCTTCTTCCTTCTCTTATTGCTTTTACGATGGTTGAAAAATTATCATCAAGCAAGATCATGTCAGCAGCTTCTTTTGATACATCAGTACCTGTGATGCCCATCGCTATACCAATATTTGCTCTTTTTAATGATGGTGCATCGTTTACTCCATCACCCGTCATAGCTACATAGTGGCCTTTCTCCTGTAATGTTTTTACGATCTTTAATTTTTGTTCCGGCGATACACGGGCATACACTTTTATTTTTTCAACCTTGGACTGAAAACTTTCTTCATCTAAAGAAACAAGTTCCTGGCCGGTGATTACAAGGTCTTTTTTGTTTTTTAAGATCCCGATCCGTTCCGCAATATTTTTGGCCGTAAGTGGATGATCGCCAGTGATCATAACAGGAACAATACCGGCGGCTTTACATTGAGCTACTGCCTCATTAACTTCTTCTCTCGGGGGATCGATAAGACCTGCCATTCCTAAAAACTCCAAACCGGTTTCGTGGGTCTCACTTTTGGGATCCTTTGGTTTTTCATCCCAATAACGAAAAGCAAAGCCTAAAACCCTGAGACCTTTTGCCGCCATTTCATCAACTTTCTTTAACAGGTCAGCGCTGTCTGCCTTTTTACAACCCTCCAGCAAAACATCTGGTGCTCCTTTCGTGAATGAAATTATTTTACCATCATGTTCATGAAATGTGGTCATCAGTTTCCTCTCAGAATCAAACGGAATTTCTGCGATGCGTGGCCATTTTTCAACATGAATGTCTTGTTCTTTTGCAATTTCCATAAAGGCAATTTCAGTGCTGTCACCCTTGATCTTTTTTTGATCATCTTCAATTGCGTCATTATTTAGTGCAAAAGAATGCAGCAATAAATTACCATCTTCATCATCCTTTAGCTCATTGAACTCTTCATGAGTGTAGAACTTGTTGTTAACAAGAACTTCTTCGACATGCATTTTATTTTTAGTCAGCGTGCCGGTTTTATCTGTACAGATGAAGGTGACAGAACCCAGGGTTTCAACGGCAGGTAATTTTCTGATGAGGCTATTCAGCCTGATCATTCTTTTAGCTGCCAATGCAAGCGAAATAGTTATAACTGCTGGTAATGCCTCAGGAATGGCAGCTACAGCAAGTGAAATACTGGTAAGTACCATTTTCACAATGTCTTCACCACGCAACCAGCCAGCTATGAAAAATAGGATGCACAATATTAGAACTAGTACAGAAAGTTTTTTTCCAAATGAAGCCATCCGTTGTTGCAAAGGTGTAAGCGAGTCACTTTCCTGCAGCATCTTAGCTATTCTCCCAAGTTCTGTTTTCATACCCGTGGCGATCACGATGCCTTTGCCACGTCCATTGGCCACAAAAGTTCCTTTGAAAGCCAGGTTTTTCATATCGCCAATGGGCAGATCATTCTCTTCAAGCACATCGCTGATCTTATCAACGGCAACAGATTCACCTGTCAAAGCCGCTTCTTCTATTTTCAGATTATTTGATTCAATAATACGTACATCAGCAGGAACCGCATTGCCAGCTTCTAATACAACAATATCACCGGGTACCAATTCTGTTGCAGGCAATGTCGTTATATTCTTATCCCGAATGACCTGTGATTGCACAATGGACATTTGTTTCAAGGCCTCCATTGCTTTTTCTGCCCGATATTCCTGGAAGAAACCAATGACTGCATTCAATATAACAATGATGAGGATAACAATTGTATCAGTTACATCTCCTATGATGCCGGATATGATTGCAGCTGCAAGTAAAATAAGGATCATGAAATCCTTGAACTGCGTGAGCAGCATGCCGCCTATAGATTTTTTCTTTCCTTCTTTTAATTCATTAGGGCCAACTTTATGAAGCCGTTGTTTTGCTTCCGAAGCAGATAGTCCTCCTTCTCCGGAATCTGTTTGTTTAAATATTTCTTCTATTTTCAGTTGATGCCAATTCATTGGACTAAAAAGATTTTTAATTGAACTGATATTGTTCGTTGATTAAAATTACAGGAAGATCACGAAGGAGTATGATTTGGAGTGGGAGTCGTAGGTATTCCCCTAATTCTTAATCATAAGAAATCCAATTATCCATTATCTTAGAGAGCTATAACTGACCGAATGGCAAAGGAATATACTTTTATAAACAGGGATCTGAGCTGGCTGAGTTTTAATCATCGTGTTTTGCTGGAAGCAGCTGATGAAACAGTGCCGTTATATAGCCGCATCCAATTTCTTTCTATTTTTTCATCAAATCTTGATGAGTTTTTCAGAGTTCGCATGCCATCGATATATGCGTTCAGCAGTATTAATGCTAAAAAAACTTCATTGCGTGAAGAATACCCTGAAAATCTTTCACAAACAGTGATCAATTATCTGCAAGGACACCTGGAAGATTTCGGAAGAATATTTACAAAACAAATTTTACCTTCTCTTGAAGAAAACAATATTCATCTTTATTACGGCGATAATATAAGAGATGAGCACAAGGAAACCGTGTTGGACTTTTTTTTATCAAGAGTATTATCATTCCTGCAGCCGGTGATCCTTAAAAAAGAAAACCAGGGAAATGTTTTTCTTGAAAACAATTACTTGTATTTTATAGTTGATATTGAGGACGCGGACCTTCCGGATGTGCATGAGTATGCGTTGCTGAATATTCCTTCTGATCAATTGCCCCGTTTTTCCGAACTACCAAAGATAGAAGACAAGCATTATTTACTTTTTCTTGATGATGTAATCCGTGAAAACCTTGCTGAAGTATTCCCGGGTTATAAGGTTCATGGCGCCTACAGCGTAAAACTTACCCGTGATGCAGAATTGAATATTGAAGATGAATTCACCGGAGATCTTGCTGAAAAAATTGAAAGACAATTAGGGAAAAGAGATGTTGGTTCCGCTACAAGGTTTTTATTTGAAAGCAGCATGCCGAAGGGAATAAGAGATTTTGTAAAAAAATACTTTGATATAATAGATGAGGAAATGGTAGAAGGCGGCCGTTATCATAATTTGAAAGATATGGGTGGCCTGATGAATCCAACCGGAAAAAAACTGACATACGATTCATGGCCATCTGTTCCGCATCCTGGCTTTGCAACGCATCGTTCAATATTTGAAACGATCGCCGAAAATGAATTGCTTCTTCATTTACCCTATCATTCTTACAATTATATTCTTCGTTTTTTTAATGAAGCCGCTATTGATCCGCAGGTAAAAGAAATTTATGTAACGCTTTACCGCGTTGCTGCTAATTCGCATATTGTAAATGCGTTGATCAGCGCAGCGAAGAATGGGACAAAAGTAACTGTGTTCGTTGAGCTGAAAGCAAGATTTGATGAGGCCAATAATCTGAAATGGTCGAAGAAAATGAAAGCGGCAGGAGTGAAGATCATTAATAGTATACCTGGTCTGAAAGTACATGCGAAAATTGCGCTGGTAAAAAGATTTGAAGATGGGAACATGAATATTTATTCCTTACTCGCTACCGGAAATTTTAATGAAACAACCGGCAGGTTTTATACAGATCATGTTTTTTTTACTTCGGCAAAAGAATTCAGTGATGAATTGCAACAATTGTTTTTATACCTGCAATCAAGATTACAACCGGAAGAAGTTGAGAAATTAAAGCTAAAGCATTTGCTGGTCTCACAGTTCAACATGGTGAAACGTTTTAGTAAAATGATCGATAGGGAGATCGAAAATGCAAAAGCAGGATCGCCTGCGCAAATCATAATTAAAGTAAATAACCTGCAGGAAAGAGCGATGATCGAAAAATTATATGAGGCAAGTAATGCAGGTGTAAAAGTGGAATTGATCGTTCGAAGCATTTGCTGTGTGGCGCCGGGTATTGAAGGACAAAGTGAAAATATTACTATCCGCAGGATCGTTGACCGTTATTTGGAGCATGCAAGAATATTTATGTTTTATAATAATGGCGATCCTGAAATTTATATGGGCAGTGCTGATTGGATGAGCCGTAATCTTCATAGCCGGATTGAAGTAATATTTCCCATTTATGATCAAAAGTTAAAAAAAGAGATCAGCGATATTCTGCAATTGCAATTAAATGATACAAAAAAAGCAGTGTTGTTTAGAGCAGATCTGTCGAATGAGAAAATACTTGCTGCGAATGATGAACCGCATGCTTCACAAGAAGCCATCTATAATTATGTAAAAGGTCTCCAGTAACTGAAAAGCTTATTCTTTTAATGATCTTTCAATATTTCTATCGGGTATTAACCACATAATGGCGACAAGAGTAATAAGGATTACTCCAATCGTGGCACTAATAAATGACAGGCCGATAGCTGCAGTATAAAGTATGCATGACAGCATTCCTTTTCTTGATTGTTTTCTCAGCACTTCAAGCAATGCAGTGTTATCACGATTACAGTCTTTGATTACCATTAATAAGATATAATAAGCGATACCACAGAGATCAGCCAGTAAAGCATAAGCTGCAACTGTATTTTTCTCAAAATGATTTTCTCCCATCCATGCTGTTGCAAACGGAATAAGGGAGAGCCAGAAAAGCAAATGAAGATTGGCCCACAGAATTCCGCCTCTAACTTCTTTAATAGTATGCACAAGATGATGATGATTGCCCCAATAGATGCCTAACATAAGAAAGCTAACAGCATAACTCAGAAATACCGGCCATAATTTCATCAATGCATCAAAACTGGTATCATGCGGCACTTTTAATTCCAGCACCATAATGGTAATGATGATTGCAATTACTGCATCACTGAATGCTTCAAGACGGGTTTTGGTCATACAGCGAATTTATGTACAACCTGTAATAATTCAAGTTTTGTTTAACCTGGTGATCATTTAGCTGGTGCTATCTTTCCTGAAAAGTCGATCGCACTCCGATTAGTCATTGTAAAGTTTGCCTGTGCAGTACCATTATCAAAAAAAGTAAAGTTCATGGATTGAACTTCAGAATTGGATGGTTTGATGGTTACAAGCCAACCGCCTTTTTTTCTCTTTTCTTTGGTAAGTTTGAAATCTGTGGATTTAAAATTCAATGGGTCCTGGTTGCTGGCTCCGGCAGCAGAATTGAGTCTGCCATAATAGGGCAGCCCAACAATTAGTGTATCCTTACGGCATTGCACATAATAACTGCCGGTGATTAACCTTCTTTGTCCGGAAACAGGCTGAGCATACTCTCCTGTAAAATCCCATCTGTCATTATTGATCGCCTGTGCTATTTCGTCTTGTATAAAAGGTGAGTACGCCTGTCTGACAAATGAACTGGCGGTAAAAAAAACTAACATTAAAAAACAACATGTCAGTAGTATAAATTGTTTGTTTTTTATTCGTTTCATAACATTACTTTTTTTTAGTTGAAGTTATTTCTTTTTAAAAATGATTCAAACCTCATACCTATAATTAATATAAAAGGTTAATCACGATATAAAATGGTTATTGATTCTATGTCTTTATGAAAGTGCCTGTCCAGGAAACCAAGGAATGAATGGAGGAGCTGCCAATCATTACTTTCGGTTGATTTCTGTTTCAACTCGAAGATCGAAATATCTTTATTTGCTTTATAAAAATCAATAAAGCCTTTATAGGTTACGTGTTTCCAGCGATTCGGTTTGATAGGATGCAAAGTTCCCCGCTTGTTTCGTCTTAATTCGATCTCTTTTTTCTTAATTAAAGAAATAAGATTTTCATGATCGGGCTTTGAAACCACTTGTACTATTCTCATGGTTTTTTATTTTTATAGTGATTGAATGCAACAGAGATAATGCTAACATGACAACACTAAACGAAAGCCAATACATGGATCTTTGTATTCTGGCATGATTTGGTAACGCTTTGTTGTTGTACAATGCATGGCCCAATTGTGAAAGCATCCGCCACGAAGCACACGTTCAGAGCTTTTTTCAAAGCTGGGGCTTCCGTCTTTCGGTATCTTATTTGTATCCTCATTAAAATAGTCTTCACACCATTCCCAAATATTACCACTCATATCATGTATCCCCAATTGATTTGGTTTTTTTTGACCTACAGGCTCACTCTCGTCAAGGCTATTATCTTTATACCATGCCACTTCATCAATATTGTTGCTACCGCTGTAAATAAAGTTGTTTGCCCAATGTATTCCGCCTTTTGCAGCATATTCCCATTCTGTTTCAGAAGGTAATCGAAATTGTAATGAAGTACTTTCGAGTTGTCTGCTTATTTTTCCCATAACATTACTCGATTTTATTTTTGATAAAAAACCGTTTTCCATTACTATATCATAATACGATATACATTCTACTGGTATATCTTTCCCTTTATTGTTAGCCGGGTTATAACCCGTAATATGTTCATAAAGTATTTGTGTAACTGTAAATTTAGAAATGAAAAAATCTTTAATAGAAATTTCCTGTGGATCACTCTCTGTCCCAAATAAAAATGGTTTATTATTTGTTCCTTCAACAAAAATCATTGGAAAAACATAGTTGATCTTTTCGAATTTCAATTCAATGTTATCCATGGGTCTGTCGCTTTAAAGTGAATCACAACATTAATCCGTTGTTGGTATGGTCGCATAGCTTTGTGTATGGCATACCAACAATCGAAGTTAATAAAGCTTCGGTTGTTGGCTTAGCTACGAGAAGTAATTATTTCCCAGTCCTCAGTATCGCCATCAATGAGATTAAATAGAGGATGTGGGTCAAAAGAAAATAGGGTCTTTAATTCTTCATATTTTTTTGGATCTCTTTCTTTGATCTTGTTAAGAAAATGAACTGATTCATATTGTAATTGCCCTTTTGTAACCGGTAAGGAAGTAGGAAGAAAACTCCAATCTACTTTTTGTTTATCAAAATTATATTGCCTGCTCAGTGCTTCCTGATGAATAACTGCTAAATAACTATTAATGGAATCAAGAGGTTTTTTAGATTTCTTAAATCTATTAAGTTGAGGATGATTTTTATATCCTTTTGTTTTTCCCTCTAAAACGTGTTTAGCCAAAAGTGTTTCCCGCCATAAGGCGACAAGTCCTTTTGCGTCCAGATATTTTGGATGAATAGACCATAATCTCATATTTGATAAAGCTTGCGCAAAACCGATGTTAGCGGTTCGTTGCTTTTTGTCCGATTGTACTTTTTATTTAGTTGCTGGTGCAATCATTGTCTGAACAGCCTGCCATTTGCCATTTTCTTGAATAAAAACGCTTGAGGCTATTTCATAGTTACTGAAAGATTGTCCTTGCCAATTTCCTGAACTTGTACCTTTTTGCATTACAATACCTGCATTGCTAAATATTTTAACGCTTAATATTTCAAAGTCCATTTGAGTGTGAACTAAATCACCTCTCTTCACAAATTGCAAAAACATCTGTTTGGTAATTATATTGCCATCTCCTGAAAAAATTACCCACTCGTCTGCCATGTATTTTGCCATTGAAACTACATCGTTTAATTCAATTGATTTGTTCCAATCAATCTCTATTTGTTCCAATATTTTGCTTTCCATTCT
>DATDCP010000464.1:0-8009 GCA_036524255.1 Chitinophagaceae bacterium | reverse complement strand
CTGAGATAATTTCTGCGGATAGCCGCCAATGTTTTAAAGAATTAAAAATTGGTGTGGCGAGACCATCCGATGAAGAATTAAAAGAAATACCACATTATTTTATTGCTTCTTATTCTATCAAGGAAAATATTAATGCCGCTTTTTTTGAGCAGTTTGCCTTACAAAAAAAAGAAGAGCTATTTAAAACACATGATATTATTATTATGGTGGGCGGAACAGGTCTTTATATTAAAGCTTTTTGCGAAGGCTTGGATGAAATACCGCCAATCGATGAAGCAATTCGAAAAGATATTATTAAAAACTATGAATTGCATGGATTACCCTGGTTGCAGGAGCAGGTAAAGACAAAAGACCCTGAATTTTATAAAGTTGGAGAAATACAAAACCCGCAAAGATCAATGAGGGCATTGGAAGTGATTGAATCAACAGGGAAATCTATTCTTGCATTCAGAAAAAATAAAAAAGCGGAGCGGCCATTTAATATAATCAAGATCGGGTTGGAATTGCCGAAAGAAGAATTGCATGCAAACATAAATTCAAGGGTTGATAAAATGTTACAGGATGGGCTTGTTGAGGAAGTCAGTTCATTGAAAGATTTTCGTGATGTTAATGCATTACAGACCGTAGGTTATTCAGAAATATATGAACACCTTGATGGCAGGATGTCTTTAGTAACTGCTGTTGAAGAAATAAAAAAGAATACAAGGCAATATGCCAAGCGTCAAATGACCTGGTTTAAAAAAGATAAAGAAATAAACTGGGTCAATGCAAATCAAACAGGCGAGATCTTTAGAATGGTACAAAAATTGGTTCAAAGTGATTAGAAATAATAAGTTTATCAGATGAGAATATTTAATTTGTTCAGATCACTGGCTCTGGTAGCTGGTTTATTGTTTTATAATTCTTGTAACGACAAACCGGAAAGCAAAAAAGAAAAAGAAGATAGCCCAAAGCCTGTTTCACTTAGATCTACCGATTATGATCTATTAAAGCCTGTTAAAGGATGGGCTCTTTCAGATAGTCTTGCGGAAATATCAGGCATTACTTTTTTGAAAAATGAAAGATTAATAGCGATTGAAGATTTGCATCCGATCTTATATGAAATTAAACTTGGTGACAGCACCGGGTCTATTATTAATAAACTTGAATTCAGGAAGACTGATAAAGAGAAATTTGACTTTGAAGATCTTGCTGCGGTCGGTGATACCATTTATGCATTATGGAGTCATGGTGCCATATTTAAAATTACGAAGCAAAACAAAGGGTATACCTCGGAAAGAACGAAAACTTGGCTTAAGAAGGAGAATAATACGGAAGGCCTTGCCTATGATCCATTGTCAGGAAATTTACTGGTAGCGTGTAAAGATGATGCTGGCTTGGAAGATGTCAAAAAATCGACAAGAGCAATTTATGAATTTGATACGAAAGCTGATTCACTCAAGCCAGATCCATTTATGCTAATAAAGAAAAGTGATTTTGAAAATGTAGCAGGGGAGAAGATCGATTTCTATCCTTCTGCTATTGGAATTCATCCTGTCTCACATGATATATTTATTATCTCAACCAAGGAGACGAAATGTATTGCACAGTTTACTCATGATGGGAAATTGAAAGCATTTGATTACCTGGAAAAAGAAATGCTGCCACAACCAGAAGGAATTTGTTTTGACACAAATGGGGACTTATATATCAGCACACAAGCAAGACATGGTAAGCCGCCTCATATTTATAAGTTTAGTTTGAAAGCTAACTAAATCAAGTTTTAGTTTATCCTGCGATCTCTTTTTCAAAACAGACGCTGTTTTCCATTTCAACGTATTTCCCATAGTTAGGGATAAGCTTATATCCATTCTTTTGATATAACCAGATAGCATCAGGTTGTCGTTTGCCCGTTTCCAAAATACATTTTTGATAAGCTAATTCAGAAGCCCATTTTTCTAACTCGTTTAATACTTTCGTGGCAATTCCTTTGCTTCTGCTTTCGGGCAAAGTGTACATTCGTTTAACCTCAGTGACAGTTGGAGAATATTCTCTGATGGCACCGCAGCTTATTGGCTTGTTATTTTCAAAAGCAATGATCACATGTTTGATCTTATCAGTTTTATTGAGCTGAGCATAAAACGCATGTTCCTCTCCATCCAATAATGCTAATTCTGCATCAAGGAGTTTAACGAGATAAATAAAATCTTTGTTATCTGAATCAGTTCGGATCAATTTGATCATGACCAAATTTTTAACTATCAGAAAGCTGGTTCAAAATTTCCAATCCTTCTTTCCATTCATTGTGGCCAGAAGCAGCATTGATATGTCCCGCCTTACCAATATTAATAAATTCACTTCCCCAATTATCTGCAAAATATTTTGCTCTTTCTAAAGATACCCAGGGATCATCTTCGCTTGCAACAACTATTGTTTTGAAATTAATTTTTTCTGTCGGCGTTGGCGAAAATCCTTTTGCAGGAAAACTATATCCCTGTGCTTCAACATCACTTGGCGCCACCAATAAGGCCCCTTTTATTTTTTTCTTGTATTGAGCAGCCCAATGAGCAATCGTTGTACATCCTAAACTATGTCCTATCAAAATAACAGTTGCAGGATCATATTCAGAAACTGTTTTATCAATAGTGGTCACCCAATCGTTACAAAGGGGAGCATCCCATTCTTGCTGGATAATTCTTTTAAAGTTATCGCCAGAGTTTTCAAAAAATGTTTGCCAGTGTTCGGGTCCAGAATTACCAAGGCCAGGTACGATCAAATAGTTTGTCATTTGAAAACAACTTTATTTCAATGATTTAATATATTTTCTTGCAAACAACACAACTGGTATGCCAATGCAAATAACTATAATACCTGCAGCAATAGCAGCATTTTTGAAAGCTTCTGTTCCCTCAATGGGTTTTTGTTTATGGCGGGAAAAATTGACAAGAATAATAAATCTCATAGTTGCCCATACGAATAATCCATAAAGAATACCCGTGGGGATTGGATATTTAACAAGTGAAGGAATTTGTTTAGCCAAAAAGAAAAAGAAAAAGGTAAATGAAATGGCAATAAAAAAGTGTACTAACAATCCGAATAGGGCAAGTAGTGGAGGGCTTGAAAAAGTTTTTGGGTCAACTGCCCCGCTGGCAACATATCTTAATACTTGCATTGGAGGGGTGCCGCCTTTTATATATGCACTTATACAAGCGCCAATAATATCTAATGCGCCTGCAACTAAACCAGCGGTTAATGCACTGACAAAAAATGATCTTTTCATAAGCAGTTAACGTTTTCTTTAACAGGATAAGAGTTATAGTTTATTCTTTGACAACATTTATTCCTCGTGGATCCTGAATATCTTCTTTACCAATGATACAATTGTAGTTGCTATAATAGCCCCGCAAAACGCCAGGAAGATATCTTTTTGTGCATCCCATGTATCACCTTGCGTTCCCAAATAGGCAACACCATGTTCTCTGAAAAACAGATCAGCGACAGCCCATTCAACTAATTCATAAAAAGCACTGATGGAAAGTGTTATTTCTATTGGCAATAACCAGGCTACCCATCCCGGATACTTTAACCATTTTAAAAACATTTCCCGCATAGGGTAGGCAAGTAAAAAACCAAAACAGAAATGCACAATACGATCATAATGATTTCGTGAAAGATGTAGAGCATCTTTGAGCCAGTATCCAAATGGGTTCTCGGCATAGGTATGCTTAGAGCCATAGACATGCAAGCATAAATAAATGCAAATAAGAAGATAGCTGAGATCGCTAAATTGATGTTTCTTAAAGGTTATAATAATGAAGCCAACAAAAATAAAGGACAACGCGTTTTCGAGTAGCCAATTAGCAATATCAGTAGTACCGATAAGTGAATTCGCCCATGCAAAAGCAAACACAATTATAAACGCAAATAACCAAATGTTTTTTTTGAATGGAACCCTGTCTTTGGATATGGCAATTGTAAAACTCATAGAAAATATTTCTTTTTTTGATGGAAAATTAAATATACGGAATAAAAAACCCCGATCATAAGCGACCAGGGTTTAGGGAAAATATTAATAACATTAATTATCCAAGTTTCTTCTTCACCCTTCGTTTCATTCAGGGTGACAAATCAAAGACTCATTTTCTTTCGGAGATTACTGTCGATCGCATCTAAAAATTCTTCAGTATATAAATAATGCTCACCGTGATTTACTTTATTTCCATGAACACAAACGGCAAGATCTTTTGTCATTTTGCCGCTTTCAACAGTTTCGATGCAGACTACTTCCAGCGCATCAGCAAATTTTATCAATGCATCATTACCATCAAGTTTACCACGGAATGCTAGTCCCCTTGTCCATGCAAAAATAGATGCAATAGGATTTGTTGAAGTAGGTCTTCCTTTTTGATGTTCACGATAGTGACGGGTAACGGTACCATGTGCGGCTTCGGCCTCCATTGTTTTTCCATCAGGTGTTACAAGTACAGAGGTCATTAAGCCTAAAGAACCGAAGCCCTGCGCCACAGTATCACTTTGCACATCGCCATCATAATTTTTACAGGCCCAAACAAAATTTCCATTCCATTTTAATGCACTTGCCACCATGTCATCTATCAGGCGATGTTCGTATACAATACCGGCAACATCAAACTGTGCTTTAAATTCTTTTTGATAGATATCTTCAAAAATGTCTTTGAATCGGCCATCATATTTTTTAAGGATGGTATTTTTTGTAGAAAGATAGAGGGGCCATTTTTTGCTTAGTGCCATATTAAAACAGCTTCTGGCAAAACCCATGATACTTTCATCCGTATTATACATTGTCATTGCAACACCATCGCCTTTGAAATTAAAAACTTCAAATGTTTGTGGTGTGCCGCCACCCTCTGGTGTAAATGTCATTGTCAGTTTTCCTTTTCCTTTGATCACGGTATCCGTTGCACGGTATTGATCGCCGAAGGCATGACGGCCTACGATGATCGGTGCTGTCCAGTTTGTAACTAATCTTGGAATATTTTTAATAACGATGGGCTCACGAAATACCGTACCATCCAAAATATTACGGATAGTCCCGTTCGGGCTCTTCCACATTTGTTTAAGCTTAAATTCTTCCACTCTTGCTTCATCGGGAGTGATGGTGGCGCATTTTATACCTACACCATATTTTTTAATTGCATTTGCTGCGTCAATGGTTACCTGGTCATTGGTTTCATCACGGTATTCAACACCGAGGTCGTAATATTTAATATCAATATCAAGATAAGGGAGAATGAGTTTTTCTTTAATGAACTTCCAAATAATGCGTGTCATTTCATCGCCATCGAGTTCTACAACCGGGTTTGCTACTTTGATTTTATTTGCCATGGATTTAAATTTATTAACTAAAATAATTAGCGGCAAGCAGGGCGCAAACCTACGGAAATGAAGCTATGGTACAAAAGCAAATCAAAAAATCCCGGGATCTTTTCAACCCGGCATAAGAATATTATTTTTTGAAAAAAGAAGCATAAAATGATAAAAAAATGATTTGTTGATATGCGGGATAGAATATCTTCGGGTGATGAACAATCTGCTGACTTTCTTAAACCAGTTTATAAAAGTTTCGCCAGAAGAATTTGCGGAACTAATAGCCTGGACCGAGCCTCGGCAGTTTGAGAAAAAGACGATACTGACAAAACCGGGCGAGGTAGAAGAGTATATGTATTTTATTACAAGCGGACTTGTAAGGAAGTATTTTTTAAAAAAGGACCAGGAGATCATTACACATATTGTAAAAGAAGGCGGTATTCTTGGTTCTGGTGAATCATTTTTAACTGGTGAACCTTCAAGATATTTTGTAGAAACACTTGAGCCGACCACTGCATTTGCTATTTCAAGGTATAAGTTGGAAGAGATGTACGGAAGTTCAAAGAAATGGGAAAAGCTTGGTCGCGTTATAACAACACAGTATTTTCTTGTCCAGGAAATTCGGCTCATGGATAATATTCGTTTTTCCACCCGCGAACGCTTTGTAAAATTCATGAAGGAAAATACTGACCTGATCCAGAGAGTACCTCAAAAATATCTTGCTTCCTATTTAAATATTAAACCCGAAACCTTTAGCCGGTTAAAACACCTGATGAACCCTAAGTAATGACTAATCTAATCGATATTAACCCCTCGCTTATTGAATATGCACATCGTTATCTGCAACGGTTCATGACGATCACTATTGATGAGTTGAAGATGCTTCTTTCTTATTGTGAGGTCAGGCAGGTTGAAAAAAGAACGATCCTTGTAAAAGAGGGTGAAGTTGATAATTACCTGAATATGGTTGTGAAGGGACTTATAATGAAATATGTAAGAGTGAAGAAAAGCGACATGATATTACAACTTGCGACGGAGGGACATGTGATCCACTCGGAAATATCTTTTCTTACCCGTACCCCATCGATGGTTTTTGTAGAAACATTGGAGCCAACGATAATGGTTTCTCTTACATATGATAAAATGGAAGAGGCGCTGGATAAATTCCCACAGGGAGAACGGCTGGGGCGACTGATACTGACCGGCATGTATGTAAAAAAAGAGGAGAGTCGTTATTACCGGTTGTTAAAATCCCCAAGAGAACGATTTCTCGATTATCTGAATGCTCATCCGCATATGTTACAACGAGTGCCTCAAAAGTACCTGGCATCCTACCTTAATATCAAGCCTGAGACTTTTAGCAGAATGAAACACCTCGTCGCGAAACAATAGAATTCTGCACAGTTTCTGCCCAAAATTATAATTTTGGTTGATTCGAATCAATAATTCAGTAACTTACAGGATTAGTAGCAATCTTATGAGCCACCAGAAAACACTCCTCGATTTTCTAAATAAATTTATTCCCCTGAGCCTTGATGAGTACAATGAGTTAATAGCTCCTTGTATTATAAAAAGACATTTCGATAAGAAGTCGGTCATTACCTATACAGGTGAAGTTGAAAATTATCTCAACTTTATTGATTCAGGACTTGTGCGGAAATACTATAAGAAAGCGAATGAAGAGGTGAATACACAAATTTCCTACGAAGGACATATCATTCATTCACAGGAATCTTTTCATAGCCGCACTCCTTCAGAATATTCTATTGAAACAATAGAACCCACTGAGTTGACTTCGGTTACCTATGAATGTCTTGAAAAAATGTATTCATCATCGGAAAAAATGCAGCGACTGGGCAGGCTTGTTATTACTGCTACTATGGTTCTTAAAGATAAATGGCAAAGTCAGCTTGTTAAGCTTTCACCAAGAGAAAGGTTTATAAGTTTTGTAACAAGGCATCCGGAATTAATGCAACGTGTACCGCAGAAATATCTTGCTTCGTATCTCAATATTAAACCCGAAACATTCAGTCGTTTCAAGCACCTGGTAAAAGATCATTCAAAGAAAATAGTCGTTTACCAGAATTAAATTTATCTTTCCCATCTGAAGTTGCATTTTTTTGCACCCAATGCGATCGTTCCATTTCTCACCAATTTAAGTCCGGCAAGTTCAAAGATTTACTACTAAAACGGGGATCGATAATTCATGTCTTACAGCATCGGTTGTTGCGCCATAAATAAGATCCTTAAGGCCTGTATGCCCATGTGCACCGATCACCAGCATATCAGCCTGCGATTCTTTTACAATGCGAACAATTTCTTTTGCCCTGTCCTTGAAACCAAGCCTGCCTTCAGCAACAAATCCACGAGCTATTAATTGCGAGACGTAATCATCAAGTTTTTCTTTGTCTTTTCTTGTTTCAAGATCATCGCTTTCTTTTCCATAAATAGTAGCAGAAACACTTTCCACTACATGTATCAAAACAAATGAAGCATTGTTTTTTGCCTGTCCAATGGCATGTGCAATAAGTTTTGCATCGTTCGAACTAAGGTCGATCGCTACTGCAATTTTATTAAAAGTAGGGACTGATGTATTTTCAATAACACCCGGTTGAGCATGAATTTCTTGCGTAACAGGTTTTTGTTTTCGTTTGCGAAGCGGGTAAATAATTGCTATAAAAAGA
>DATDCP010000463.1:0-44589 GCA_036524255.1 Chitinophagaceae bacterium | reverse complement strand
AGAAGCTGCAAAAACTGAAGCTTCAAAAATAGTTTCAGAAGCAATGGCGGCTATTGAAGCACAAAAGATGGCGGCTATTACTGATGTAAAGAACCAGGTAGGTAAAATGGTGATCGAGGTTTCTGAAAAAATATTAAGAAGGGAATTGGGGAATAAAGCAGACCAGGAAGCTCATATTAAAGGGCTTGTTAACGAAGTAAAATTGAATTAAAGAAAGCTGTTAGCTATTAGCTGTTAGCCGTTAGCAAAAAATACGGTGCCAGCTAAAAGCTAAGGGCTAAAAGCTAAAAGCTGAATATGTCCAACGTAAGATTAGCTACGAGATATGCAAAATCACTGATCGGGCTTGCTACTGAAAGGGGTGAACTTGAGAAAGTGTTTGATGATATGGAATGGTTGCAATCGCTTTGTAAAGGCAATCGTGATTTTGTAACAATGCTGCGTAGCCCGGTGATCAAGTCTGATACAAAAGGAAAAATTGTAAAAGCTGTTGCACAAAATAATATTGGCCTGTTAACGAATACATTTATCCAGCTGCTGATCAATAAAGGAAGAGAAAGTGCATTGCCCGAGATCACAACTGCATTTATTCATCAGTACAAAGAGATAAAAAAAATATTTCCTGTTCAACTTACTACTGCATATCCATTGAGTGATGATCTGAAAAAAGCATTTGTTGATCATATCAGATCAACAACAGAAATGCAGAATATAGAACTGGAAACTGTTGTGAAAGAAGATATCATTGGCGGGTTTATTCTGCAGACAGGAGATAAAATGGTGGATGCAAGCATAGCGTATGATCTAAAAGAGATAGCAAAGCAGTTTGAGAATAATGACTTTATTTATAAGGTGAGATAACCAACCCCCTGTCCCCCTAAAGGGGAGACTTAGGTGGAAGAGTTCTTTTGATAATTAGAATTACAGAATGTTGAAGAGTGCGAGGTAACAAATGTTTAATAGAATTACTGTTGCTCGCTTCATAAATAAAATAAAAGGCATCGAATCCCTACGTTGCTATATTGAAAAGAAAATTTTCAAAACTCCCCTTTAGGGGTTGGGGGTAAAAATAGAAATATGGTACAGATCAAACCGGAAGAAATTAGTGCGATACTGCGTCAGCAGTTAAGCAACTTTAACGCCAGCGCCGACCTGGAAGAAGTAGGAACCGTGTTGCAGGTGGGTGATGGTATTGCCCGTGTTTATGGATTGGGCAATGTTCGTTATGGTGAACTTGTTGAATTTGAAAATGGGGTTCGTGCAATTGCATTGAATCTTGAAGAAGATAATGTGGGTGTGGTATTGATGGGAGATACTGGTGGTATACAAGAAGGTTCTAAAGTTCGTCGTACAGGACAGATCGCTTCTATCAAAGTTGGTGAAGGAATGGTTGGTCGTGTTGTAAATACGTTGGGCGAACCAATCGATGGTCGTGGTCCGATAACTGGCGAACGTTATGAAATGCCGCTTGAAAGAAAAGCTCCGGGTGTAATTTTCCGTGAGCCGGTAAAAGAGCCTCTTCAAACTGGTATCAAAGCGATCGATGCGATGATCCCTATCGGTCGTGGTCAACGTGAATTGGTAATTGGTGACCGTCAAACAGGAAAGACCGCAATTTGTGTTGATACGATTATCAATCAAAAAGAATTTTACGCAGCAGGTAAACCTGTTTACTGTATATATGTAGCGATTGGTCAAAAAGCATCAACCATTGCAGGCGTTATGCAAACTTTGCAGGATGCGGGTGCCATGCAATACACGATCATCGTCGCAGCTTCTGCAAGTGACCCTGCTCCGTTACAATTCTATGCTCCGTTTGCTGGTGCGGCGATCGGTGAATTTTTCCGTGATACCGGAAGGCCAGCATTGATCATTTATGATGACCTTTCTAAACAAGCTGTTGCTTACCGTGAAGTATCATTGTTGCTTCGTCGTCCTCCTGGTCGTGAAGCTTATCCTGGTGACGTATTCTATTTACATAGCCGTTTATTGGAAAGAGCTGCAAAAGTTATTACCGATGATAATGTAGCAAAACAAATGAATGATGTACCTGAGACGATCAGGCATTTAGTGAAAGGGGGTGGTTCATTAACAGCGTTACCGATCATCGAAACACAAGCAGGTGACGTATCAGCATATATTCCAACAAACGTAATTTCAATTACTGACGGACAGATATTCCTTGAAACAAACTTGTTCAACTCTGGTATTCGTCCTGCGATCAACGTAGGTATCTCAGTAAGCCGTGTTGGCGGTAATGCACAGATCAAATCAATGAAGAAAGTTGCCGGTACATTGAAACTTGACCAGGCTCTTTATCGTGAGATGGAAGCTTTCTCAAAATTTGGTGGTGATCTTGATGCTGCTACTAAAAATGTATTGGATAAGGGTGCCCGTAACGTGGAAATTTTGAAGCAGCCACAATACACTCCATTCTCAGTGGAAAAACAGGTAGCCATTATTTATCTTGGTACAAATGGTTTGATAAAAGATGTACCTGTAAATAGAGTAAGAGAATTTGAAGATCATTTCCTTATGGAAATGGAAAACAAACTTCCTGATGTATTGGGAGAATTCAAGAAAGGTAATTTGCCAGAAGAAGGACTTAAGAAGATGGTGGAGATGGCAAAGCAATTGATACCACAGTACAAGGTAAAATAAGCTAAAGGTTTAAAATAGATCAAAGGCTTCCTCAAGAGGGAGCCTTTTTTATTTGAAAGCCCAAAAAATAAATTTGGTTTATATTATAAACTACTTTATTTTTATTGTCCCAAAGCGAAAATGATCATGAGACCTATTAATCAAATTTTATTTTTTGTCCTTCTTATTTGCGTTTCTAATGTGCTTTCGGCCCAAACAACAATTGCGGGAAAAGTAACAGACAAAAAAAATCCTCTTATTGGTGTTAGTATTACCTTGAAGGATACTTATGATGGTGCTACAAGTGATTCGTCCGGCAAATATTCTTTTAAAACTTCTGAGAAAGGTGAATTCATTTTAGCAGCAACTTCTGTTGGTTATAGACCATTTGAACAAACAATAAAACTTGAAGGAAAAGGAATATTGACAATTGATATTGTGCTGAAAGAAGAAATAACTGAATTATCCGCTGTAGTTATCAGCGCAGGAACATTTGAGGCAAGCGATAGAAAAAGAGCAGCAGCTGTTTTAAATCCGATTGACATAGTAACAACAGCAAGTGCAAATGGTGATGTTACGGGTGCGTTGAAAACATTGCCCGGTGCACAGCAAGTAGGAGAGAGTGAGGGATTATTTGTTCGTGGCGGTACAGCAGCTGAAACAAAAATTTTTATTGACGGTACACTAGTCAATAATTTTTTCCAGGGCGGCGCCCCAAACATTGCAGGGTATGGAAGATTTTCTCCATTTCTTTTTAAAGGAACAGTGTTCAGTACAGGAGGCTATTCAGCATTGTATGGACAAGCCTTGTCATCTGCATTGATACTTGAATCAATTGATTTGCCGGAACGAACTTCCGCAAGCTTTGGCTTATCAGTCATTGGCGTAAATGGCGGATACCAGGAGTTGTCAAAAAATAAAAAATTCTCCTGGGGAGGAGCGTATAGTTACACCAATCTTGGGTTGGCCTTTGCAGTCATTAAGCAAAAACAGGATTATTCCAAAGTACCGGCAATTCATAGCGGGGATTTTAATTTCCGGTTTAAAACATCAGCAACCGGTATGATAAAATATTATGGCTATTTCGGCAAAAACAGTTTTGATTTTACTGAGAAGAGCCTTGATTCAATTGGTTATTTTGATCGGTTTGGATTAGAAAATTTTAATATGTATCACAACATTTCCTGGAAGGAAAGCCTTGGTAAGAAATGGAAAATGTATGCAGGATTTTCTTATACACTTAACGAGGATAATATAAAATCCGGGATGAAGGATGCCGGTAAAAACGAAGTGCTGCTGCCCGGACTTGAATTTAAAACTTTTAATCTTGATCTGGATGGCAATTACTTCAATGCAAAACTGGTACTTGAAAGAAGATTAAAAGGGATATCAGCAATCCGGTTTGGTAGTGAATATAATTACAGTGATCAAAAATCTGTTTATACTACCTATAGTGGTCAGCAGTTTCCAGGCAGATTAAAGGAAAATGTAAAATCGCTTTTTGCAGAGAGTGATATTTATCTAACGAACAAGCTGGCAGCGAAAGTGGGAGCCAGGTTAGAACAATCTTCGTACCTCGATAAAACAAATATTGCTCCCCGTTTTTCTTTGGCTTATAAAGTAGCTAAACAAGCACAAGCGTCACTGGCTTATGGAATATTCTATCAAAATCCTGAAGCAAGATACCTGCCTTCTCCAAATAACCTGGGATTTATGAAAGCAACCCATTATATAGCTCAGTATATGAAGGTAAATGCTGTAAGAACTTTTCGTGCTGAGATCTTTTATAAGAAGTATGACAACCTGATCAAGACAGGGATTTTGAATTCACAAAATGGTGTTGCTATCAATAACGAAGGATTTGGCGATGCAAAAGGATTTGAATTTTTCTGGCGAGATAAAAAAACAATTAAGAATGTTGATTACTGGATCTCTTATTCATTTCTTGATACTAAAAGAGATTATTTGAACTTTCCTTATGCTACCACTCCCAACTTTGCCGCAGTACATACTGCTTCCCTCGTGATCAAGAAATTTGTTCAGCCCTGGAAGATGCAATTCAATGGCGCCTATAACTATGCCAGTGGCCGGCCATATTATGATGTACGATTTGATGGAAGCAAGTATTATTTTGCTGATATGGGAAAAGTTCAGGATTATCACAATTTCAGTATTTCTTTTAATTATCTGCCTAAGATTGGAAAACCAGATGCCAAAAGCTTTGTCGTGTACGTTTTGCAGGTGAGTAATGCCTTTAATATAAAACAAGTTTATGGGTATGAGTATTCTTATAATGGATTAAGAAAAGAACAAATTGTACCTCCCGCAAGAATGTTTGTTTATTTAGGTGCTTTTTTCAGCTTTGGTATTGACAGGACAGAGAATGTAGTTAATGATCGCCTATATTAATATTATTTCAAAAACTTAAAACGATAAACAATGAAAAAGTCAATTTTTATTTTATCCGCAATATTTGTTGCGAGCTTTTCATTTGCACAAATGCCAGACAAGTTTGTAAAAGCGATGGAGAGTAAAATAGTTATGCTTGATAGCGTACAGACAGCTGAAGACTATATCGAACTAGCAAATGCGTTTGAGCGAATTGCAGATGCAGAAAAAAACCAGGGGCTTGCTTATTATTATGCTGCTTATTGCAATGCCAGTGCTGGTACTATTGTTGGCGCCGGTAGTGATATGATGGCAGCGAAAGCTGATAAAACAGATCCTTATGCTGATAAAGCAGATAAGCAAATAAAAAAAGCTGAAGAGTTAATGAAGAAAAGCTCTGAAATATTTATTGTAAAGAAAATGATCGCAACATTGAGAATGTTAGGTGATCCTACGAACCGTTATATGACTTACGGTCCCGAAGCAACGATGATGCTGGATGAAGCAAAAAAAATGAATCCTGATAATCCCAGGGTATATTTATTAGAGGCACAAGATAAATATTACACACCTGAACAATTTGGAGGAAGCAAAGAAGAAGCAAAAATACTTTTTGAAAAAGCACAGAAACTTTTTGAAACATTCAAGCCAGAAACTTCAATTCATCCTAATTGGGGAAAAAATCAAATAGGTTATTTCTTATCTCTGTATAAATAGTTGTTTAAATAATTAAATGCCCTGTTTCTAACAGGGCATTTGGTTTTCATTTTTATAATTAACCATTATGGAAAACAACCAAAAATTTTCTGCCGAACAAAGCTTGCATCTTATTCAATCAATGATTGAAAAAGCAAAACAGGATGTAGCAAATAATTCTTTTTACCTTTTGCTTTGGGGCTGGTTGATCTTCATAGCGGCTCTTTTGAATTTCGGTCTAAAGAAGTTCACCGACTTTGAGCAACCCTATCTTGCCTGGAACCTCGTTTGGATAGGAGCAATTGCAAGTATTATTAAAGGGGTAAGGGATTCCAGGAAAATTGCTGTAAAAACTTTTGTGGGAGAAACCATGAAGGTCTTTGGCATTAGCCAGGGTATTCTTTATACCGGGCTCGCTTTTTTCTTCGGTAAGTATGATTTGTGGGCTATTTCGTTTCCATTGTATATACTTGTATATGCAGTTACCTGCTTTTTTATGGGAGCATTAATGCAATTCCCCCTCTTAAAATGGACGGGACTTTTATGTTTACCTATTATGGTAATTGGGGTCTATGTATCGTTTGACTGGCAATTATTGTTGATGGCATTGGCTATATTGATATCTTACATTATCCCCGGTCATGTATTGAGCGCAAAAGAAAAACTCCAAAACAAATAAGTTTATGGAACAGGAAAAAAAATTAACAGAACAAGAAAGCCTGCACCTGATCACGATGATGATCAATAAGGCCAAAGAATCTTACCATGATACCGGTATCGGCGCTATCATGTGGGGAGCAGTTATCGCAATATGTTCTTTGGTAAGATTATCAGAGGTTCATTTTGCGTACAGACTTCCATTTGATATTTATTTGCTTACTCTTGTAGCCATCATTCCACAAATATTAATAAGTATAAGGGAGAAAAAAGAACGAAAAGTAAAATCTTATGATGATCCATATTTGGATTATATATGGCTTGGATTTGGGATTTGTATTTTTTTACTGATACTTATTTGCAATAATATTTTTAATGAATGGGGTGCATGGACCAATCAATATAAACCAGCAACGGGTAATGGTGTTTCTTATGGGTTTTATGAATTTGTCGGTCCGCTTTTTTTAATGCTATATGGTATGCCAACATTTATAACTGGCGCAGCATGTAAATTTAAACCAATGCTGTGGGGCGGCATTTTTTGCTGGATCTGTTGTATTGTTGCTATATATACATCAATCAAAATAGATCTTTTGTTAACTGCAGCATCAGCTGTACTTGCCTGGCTGGTACCGGGGGTTATTATGGAAAAAGAATATCGAATGTATAAAAAGGAACAAGCCCAATTGAATGTTTAAAGATCTTGATCCCATATTGCATTCTCAACTACGATTGGCTGTGATGTCACTTCTTATAAGTGTAAAAGAAGCAGAGTTTACTTTTTTAAAGGAAAACACAAATGCCACAGCCGGAAACCTAAGTGTGCAAATTCAAAAATTAAAAGAAGTAGGTTATATCGAGGTAATAAAACAATTTAAAGACAATTATCCTCAAACAATTTGTAAAATAACGTCAATCGGGATCAAAGCATTCGAAGAGTATGTAAAAAATCTGCAGGCTTACCTTACACAAAAATAAAAAAGGCCCTATGGAAATAGGGCCCGTCTCCGTTGATACTCTAAGTGTATGAAATACTTCAAGGGTTTAACCAATCTACAGATTCTTTGGCTTAGTATCGGGAGACTTTGTTTGACGGTACGGATGTGCTCTTAAATATTTTTATTGCTTTATGAATTTTGCTGTTTGAATATCAGATCCATTACTTACTTCTAGTACATACATATTCGTTTTAAAATTTGAGGCCAAAGGAAAACATATAGTATTACTTCCTTCAAGGCTATTTATTTTATTGCTCATGATAACCCTGCCTGTCATGTCATAAATCTTTACATTAATTACCTGTTCTGTAAAAGATGAATAATTGAAGGTGAGTTTATCATTCACAGGGTTTCCGATGATCTTGATATTGCTGGTAGTTGCAGCTTTTGACTGAAACACCAATATTTTGGAGTAAGTGACCTTATTGTTCTTGTCAATCATTTTAAGACGATACATTGCTTTATCAAAACTGTTGATCGTTTCATAGAACATGTAGTCTTCATTATCTTTTTTCTCGCTTGCAAATACGATTCCAATTGTTTTAAATTCATTCCCATCATAGCTCCTTTGTATTTCAAAACGATCAATTGTTTCATTACTCATCACTTTCCATTCAAGTGATACCTTATTGCTTTTGTTTATGTTGCCCTGGAAGCTGATCAACTCAACTGGTAATACTGACAAATAGCTTGCAACGGGAAGATTTTTGTTATAACAATCATTTGCTGATTTTACAACAACAATTACAGCAGTATTTAATGATGATAATACTATATCCTGGTTACCGGAAGATGCACTGAGGATGGTTCTCAAATCAATAAGGCTGTCGTTTATATCCCATTCACTCGCAATACCGAGATCAGCATATATCTCAACTGTAAGAGGAAAGGCACCTGCAGGAGCTGATGATATATTATAAGTGAGCAGAGATTTGCTTAGATCAAAGGTGTAAGCAGATATAACAGCCCCAATTGAAAATTGGTTTGAAGAAATTAAACTTAGTGATGCGCCATTTGTTGCTCCCGGTGTATGTTGTCCCGGAGAATCACTTTTTAACCAATCACCACATAATCCATCAGAACTGCGGAAGTAACCATTGTTTGTACCTACGGAATTAGTCAGGTATTCTAAACTGTTATCAGCGGTAGTATTGAAGTTGATAATAAAGTCAGGTGAACTGCCACTCATATCGACAGGTAAATTCGGCATTGTTTTTATATAAGCCGGTACAACGCTTGTGCTAATACCTCCAATGAGACCATTTACTATAATTCCATTTTTATAAACAAAAACATGAAATACACCACCACCACCACCATTAATTTTTACTAAAAGATCATTAAGGTTTGCAGGTACTGCAACTGATGTATAAGAAGATCCATTCTTTTGCCATTTCGTTAATGAACCACCAGCAGGCATTGAGTTCCAACTGAAATTTGCGGTTTGCCCCAGCTGAGCCTGAATATCAAAAGAAGTTTGCGAAGCGCCTACATAATAACCATGTGCTGCTACAGATGCGGTAGGAAGATCAAGTACATAGAATCCGGATGTAGTCCCTTCTTCATAATAAATGACAACTGTATAATTATCTAGATTTTCAGCAGTGTCAGATTCGTTGTAAAGCTCGAAGAATTCATGATAACCGTTTCCAGGTTGCGGGTAAACCTCGTTTAATACAGCCTGGGATCTTGATACGATCACAATGCATATTAGCACACAAAGAGTAAAAAATTTTTTCATTTCCTTAGGGTTGAATTATCAAAAACGGATTAAAAAGGTCTAATGATCTCTGATCTTAACCACCAGCTGAAAATGCCGTAATGAAAAGGAATTGTTTCTAGAGTGAGTATCAGTACGGATTATCTTAGATGGTTTTTACGTCGGATATTTGACGAAATCTTCTTAACAAATCTACTACGTGTTTATTGGGAAAGCAAGCAATATGCGATGAAAAACTACGATACACTGTCTTTTTTTGTGTTTAAACGTAAAAAATAAAAAGGCCCTATAGAAATAGGGCCCGTCTCCGTTGATACTCTAAGTGTATGAAAATCTTTAAGGTTTTAACCGGTCGTCAGAATCTTTGGCTAGTATCAGGAGATCTTTTTGATTGACGAGGATTGCTTGTACTATCTTCCTTTGCTCCCTCCAGATTTCGGGAAGATGGCTTGTTATTAAGGTTATTGCTTTACAAATTTTGATGATTGAAGTTCGGTTCCGTTATTTACTTCTACCACATACATACCAGCCTTGAAAGTTGAATTTAGTGGTAAGCTTATCACGTTGCTGCCTTCCAGGCTGTTTACTTTATTATTTAATAATACTCTGCCACTTATATCGTAAACTTTTACATCAACCATTTGTGTGCCTGCAGAAGTGTAGCTAAAAGTAAGTTTATCGTTTACAGGGTTACCAATGATCTTGATATTATTAGTGGTCGTAGATTTCAACTGGAAGATCAGTATTCTTGAATAATTAACTTCATGATGTTTATCGATCATTTTAAGACGATACATCACTTTATCTGTACCAGTTGTTGTTTCATAAAACATATAGTTTTCAGTTCCCATTTTTTCAGAAGCGAATACAACACCAACCGTTGTAAAGTCTCTTCCGTTAAAACTTCTTTCTACTTCAAAATTGTTGGCGATCTCATTATCAGCAATAGTCCAGTTAAGAGTTACTTTATTATTCTTATTAAGGTTTCCCTGGAAAGCAATAAGATGAACAGGCAATAGCTTTAAGCTATTAGGTACTGCAATAACCTGGTCAAAGCATCCCGAAGGAGTTCTTGCAACAATAATTGCCGGATAAGTTCTGGAAGGTATGATCACAAACTGGTCACCTTCAGTTAAAGTATAAAGCACTCTTGAATCGACTATTAGATCAGCCGCATCCAATTGTCCTATTATTCCCAAGTCTTCATATACCTGGATTGTAACCGGGAACGCTGATAAGGTTGTGGAAGTGACATTATACACTAACAAGGATTTCGTAAAATCGCTTTCTAATTCAGTAATGTAGTTGCTGATCGAAAGATCTCCGGCTGAACCAGAAGCCGATCCATTTGATTGACCGGGAGTATGATTTACCGCAGAGCTACTTTTAGCCCATACACCACACTTACCATCGCTAAGACGCATATAGCCATTGTCATTACCTGCAGCTGAATTCACATATTCGAACTGGTTATCATTAAAAGAATTAAAATTTACTGTAAAGTCTATTGAAGCACCGCTCATATCTACAAACAATGGGGGCATTGTTTTAAGATAAGTTGGCAAAATGGCAAAATTTGTTCCCGTAACAATTCCATTAATAAGTAATCCATTTTGGAAAACTAAAATATGTTGTATGCAACCCGTGCCAGAACGTGCCACAAAAAGATCATTAAGGTTTGCAGGAACAGCGACCTCAGTGTAAATAGCTCCTGATCTTTCGAATTTTTTCAGGTAACCACCGGCAGGAATTGCGTTCCATACAAAATCCGCTGCAACATTTGTCTGTCCCTGCACTTTAAATGGGTTTGCAGATGAACCTACATAAAAACCTTTAGAAGCTACTGTTTGATTGGGAAGATCCAATACGTAGAAACCAGTTTTACCTGGTTCCTCATAATAAGCTACCAAGGTATAGTTGTCCATGTTTTGTGGTACAGGGTCTGAACTTGTATTGTAGAATTCAAAGAATTCATTTTTGCCATTACCTGGATCGGTATAGATCTCGTTAAGTACTACCTGCGCATTTAAGAAGGTGGCAGAGATGGCAAGAACGGAAAGTGTAAAAATCTTTTTCATTTCTTAGGGTTGATGTATGACGGATTGTTGTGTCTAACTTTAGAAGCTACCGTAATGTTACCGGGAAATTTTTTTTAGAGGAGGTATCAGTACGGATTACTTATCGGAGTTTTTCGGGGATCGGTGGATTCTTTACGCTGATACAAACGTAATACACACATTTAATTGTTGCAACTTTTTCTAAGGGTTTTTTTCAAGTAAAATTTCAATAGACTCATTTTCAACAAATTTTTTTAAAACAAATTTTAGAACTTAGTCTAATGCTTAAGTCTTGTAACATTTAAGATGTGTATTAAAAAATCATTCAACAGGCAACACAAATAATGATCTGATTTTTATTGTAAAGAAGATATGTTCTTTTGTCCTGATCTATTATAAATAAAAAAGGCCCTATAGAAATAGGGCCCGTCTCCGTTGATACTCTAAGTGTATGAAAATTTTTCAAGGGTTTAACCAGTCGTCAGAATCTTTGACTTAGTATCAGGAGATCTTTTTGATTGACGAGGATTGCTTGTTCCTATCTTCCTTTGCTCCCTCCAGATTTCGGGAAGATGGCTTGTTTGAACATTTAATTTCTTTTTTTAAAATAAAAGCCGAATTTTTTTCGGCTTTTATTCAATTCGATTTTTTTCAATGAAATAGAAGTATTATCTAAGAAATGAAAAGTTAATTGAGTTAATAATGTTTTATTGCTTTACAAATTTTGATGAATGAACTTCGGTTCCGTTATTTACTTCTACCACATACATACCAGCCTTGAAAGTTGAACTTAATGGCAGGCTTATCACGTTGCTGCCTTCCAGGCTATTTACTTTATTATTTAATAATATTCTGCCACTTATATCGTAAACTTTTACATCAACCATTTGTGTGCCTGCAGAAGTGTAGCTGAAAGTAAGTTTATCGTTTACAGGGTTACCGATGATCTTGATATTATTAGTGGTCGTAGATTTCAACTGGAAGATCAGTATTCTTGAATAACTAACTTCATGATGTTTATCGATCATTTTAAGACGATACATCACTTTATCTGTACCACTTATTGTTTCATAAAACATATAGTTTTCAGTTCCCATTTTTTCAGAAGCAAATACAAAACCAACCGTTGTAAAATCTCTTCCGTTAAAACTTCTTTCTACTTCAAAATTTCCGGCGATCTCATTATCAGCAACAGTCCAGTTAAGAGTTACTTTATTATTCTTATTAAGGTTACCCTGGAAAGCGATAAGATGAACAGGCAATACCTTGTTTACTTCGACAGCGTCACAGCCTATTACCGGGGCATTTACATTTAGATCATCAATTGATGTTCTTACATTACCAGCTCCTGTTTTTCCACCCATGGTAAGAGAAAATCTATACATACCTGGAGTATTAACCGCAAACGTCTGGCTGTATAAAGTAGAAGTTGTAGCGGCATTACTGATGTTAAAGCTGTCAAGAGTCTGAACAACTACTCCTGCAGAATTCACCAGGTCAAGTTTTATAAACCTTGTTGCAAGGCCATTTAGATTGCTGCTAATTCTGTAAACAAAAGATACATCGACAACAGTTCCAAAATCGAGGAACGGTGTACGCATAATACGTAAACTGTCGGAACTTACTGGTGGCTCTGAGTATGCACTTCCATTCCCATTAATAACATAACCGGAAGGGGTGGTTGCATGCATCATGTTAGTGAACTGCCAGCAATCGGCTTGAAGGGGGGCAAACCCATTATCAAAGTTTACATTAATCTGCGAATATGAGTTATTCGCAAAAAGTGACAATGTTACAAGGGTGCAAAGGGTAAAGATCTTTTTCATTTTCTTAGGGTTGAATATTAAACGGATCGATTTTTCGAATTTTTTGAAGCAGCCGTAATGTTACCGGAAAATGGTTCTTTTAGAAGAGGTATCAGTACGGATTGCTTATCGTTGTTTTTCGTGGATACTTTGGATTGTTCTTACGCTGACACAAACGTAATATGCACATTTAATTGTTGCAAGTTTTTCTACGGGTTTTTTTTAAGTAAGATCTCAATAGTTTCATTTTCAATAATGTTTTTTTTAAAACTAATTTTGAACTTAGTATAATTACTTTATGTCTTTTATCATTGCAGTTCGTAGATCAACGAATTATTCAACTGCATTCACAAATGATGATCTTGTGTTTATGTGTAGAGCATGTATTTGTTGCTAGATCTGTTTGTACATAAAAAAGGCCCTTTTTATAAAGGGCCTTTTTCTTTTGGCTAATGGCTTGTATTAGTATTTTATGAAAAAGCTGTTATTGTTTTACGAATTTTGCGGTTTGGTTTAAAATATCAGTATTAATTTCAATCACATACATTCCAGGTGCAAAGACTGAGCTTAATGGAATAGTTATTAAATTATTTCCTTTAAAACTGCTTATTTTTTGATTAACTAAAATTTTTCCTGTCAGGCTATATATTTTGATATCTGCTACTTGCACTTTTGCAGAATTGTAACTGAAAAAAAGCTTATCCTTTACAGGGTTTTCCATGATCCTGATATTGTCATCAAGCTTCGTTTTGGACTTGACTATAATAATCCTTGAATAAAAATCATGCTGGCTCCTCCTGATCAATACTCTAAGACGATACATTATTTTGTCTGCACTGATCGCAGTATCAGTATATGTATAATTTTCTGTATTAAATTCTTCTGTTACTTCCAATATTGCAATAGTCTTAAAGTCTTTTCCATTGGTGCTTTTTTCAACTTCGAAACTACTCACACTCTGATTACTTGCGATTGTCCAGGTAAGTCGATTGGAGGAATTAGTTGGGTTAGCACTGAAATTGGAAACAAAAGCCAGGTCTAATTGTGCGTTGATTGATTGAGCGGTTATTGAAAAACTAATTAATAACAGGGTAATAATTTTTTTCATTTTCCTTAGGGTTGAATTAGTAACGGATCGTTTATCGTAATTTTTCCTTCGATGCTTCCATTATTCTACGACATCACAAACGTAATATGTGCAATCAGCGCATGCAAGTTTTTCCAAGGGGATTTTTGTTATCTTATTTTGAAAGGACTCATTCTCAATGAAGAATTTTTGAGCTAATTTTGAATTTCGTACTATTACTATATGTCTTCAATCATTGATGTTAGTGGATTAACGAAATCATTCAACGAAATCATCGCAGTTGATAATTTGACTTTTACTGTAAAAGAGAACGGTGTTTATGGTTTTTTGGGTCAAAACGGTGCAGGAAAATCTACTACTATACGAATGCTGCTGAGCTTAATTAGACCTGCCAATGGTGAAATAAGAATTTTTGACCTTGATCTTTCCACACATAGAAAAGAAATTTTGCAACGAATAGGTGCCATAATTGAAAAACCTGATCTGTATAAATATCTTACTGCAATTGAGAACTTGAATTTGTTTGCAACAATGAGCGGATTAAAACTTAAACGCAAACAATTAATGGATAAACTGGGGAAAGTGGGCCTCGCTGAAAGAGCAGATAGTAAAATAAAAACATATTCACAGGGAATGAAACAAAGATTGGGGATCGCTGTAGCCCTGGTTCATGATCCTGATCTAATTATTTTAGATGAACCTATGAATGGACTGGATCCACAAGGGATCGCCGATATACGACAGCTAATTAATCACCTGAGTAAGGATCTGGGAAAAACTGTATTTATTTCCTCTCATTTATTAAGTGAAATGGAACAAGTAGCAGATTCATTACTGATTATTCATAAAGGGAAAAAAATTGCAGAGGGAAATATGAATGAATTATTGAATCCTGAACAATCGAGAATAGAAGTTGAAACCAGATCTGCAAATGAATTTGAATTGCTGCTGAAGCAAACATCCTGGGCAAATAAGATCATTTCAGTAAACGGGCAAAAGATCATTATGCAAATGAAAAGAGAGGAAGTGCCGGCTTTTGTTCAGCAAATGGGAGAAATGAAACAGGATATATTTTCAATTCAGAAAAAAAATTCATTGGAAGATTACTTTTTATCTCTTACATCTCATTGATATGATACAATTGCTGAAAATAGAAATATTTAAAATTTTCAAAAGACCAAGAACATATATCGCATTTGCTGTTATCGCAGTGATCATTATTCTAATTCAAATAGCATTAAAATTTGGCGGAGAAGAATATGTTAGCCTGATGATGAGTGGATTGGGAGATAGCTTTGAAGAAATACCAACCAAGATTATTTTGAATGGCTATCTCGTTTGTTTTATTATCTTAAATCTTTTACTTATTCATGTTCCAATTCTTGTTGCATTGGTATCAGGCGATGCGATTGCCGGTGAGGCAAACATGGGAACACTTCGACTGCTCGTATCAAAACCAGTTAGCAGGATACAATTGTTATTTGTAAAATTTACCGCGTCTGTTTTTTATACATTGGTATTGTTAATATGGATGGCGGTACTTGCATTGTTTCTGAGTATACTTTTATTTGGTGTGAACTGGCTTGGCGTACCAAGGGAACTTCAGTTTAATGTAATGGAATCAGATGATGTGTTGTGGCGTTATGCCCTTGCATTTTGTTTTGCAGCCATTGGACTTATATGTGTAACATCATTAGCTTTTATGCTTTCTGTCTTTTCAGACAATTCCGTAGGACCAATTGTAGTAACGGTTTGTGTTATTATTGTTTTTACAATACTTACTCAAATGCAGATCCCATTTTATGATGAAACGATAAAACCCTACCTGTTTACAACACATATGTTGGGATGGAAAGGATTTTTTTATGTAAAAGCAGTTGATGGGGTAACAGATAAAGGATCTATTGAAAACCTTTCTGCTATAGTAAAAAGCGCAGCGATACTTATTGGATACACAGTAGTTTTTTTAGGGATCGCTTTTTGGTATTTTAAAAGAAAAAATATTTTAAGTTGAAATGAAAAAAATATTCATACTATTTTTTGCTTTGTTTTTGTTCTTTCAACTTTCGGCGCAAACTCCGCAAGAGCTGATAAATAAAATAAAAGCAAAACTGGAAAAGGTAAATGATTACACTGCCAAAGGGAAATTGAAAACAAACGTGGTTTTTATAAAGGCGCCGATCGCATCAGTGAAAGTGTATTATAAAAAACCCGATAGAATGAGAATTGTAAATGAAAATGGTATCTCGTTTATTCCAAAAGGATCGGTCAATATTAATCTTGCTAAATTTCTTTCCGGGTCCGGAAATTATGAAATAGTTGATGCTGGTACTGAGTCCTCTACTGGATTAAGAATTCTCAAGCTATTGCCATCAGATGAAAACTCTGAGATTGTTTTATCTACGCTTTATATTGATGAAAAAACAGAATTGATAAAAAAGGCGAAAAACACCACAAGAGATAATGGTACTTATGAACTGGAAATGAGCTATGGCAAATACATAGAATATAGCTTACCTGATAAAGTCATTTTTTCTTTTAATACAAAGGATTATAAATTGCCAAAGGGGGTTACATTCGATTATGATGATGGGGCTGAAAAAAAGCCAGATGATAATCTTAAAAACAAAAAGGGAAAAGTAGAGATCACATACACTGAGTATCTAATAAACAAAGGAGTTAATGAGTCTATTTTTAAATAAACACTTTTCAGTAATTCTTCTACGTAAATATTCTTTCTATATTCAGGGTATTTTCGAGTTTATTATTTGCCCAAATAAAAACATCCTTTATTCGTTTTTATATTGATGATTTCAAGCTAATAATGCTTTACAAAAGCAAAAACAGGAATTATCTTTATATCGATAAATCCAATTCATGAAAACCCTTGCCCTATTGATTCTAAGTGGCTTATTCCCTTATTTTTTATCTGCTCAGCAAGGCGCAGTAAAAGGCAAACTTAGTGACAGCACCCTCCAAACACTTAGCAATGCAACGATCTCTGTTTTACAAAAAAGGGATTCATCACTTGTTGGTTATACCATATCTGATTCAAAAGGCTCCTTCGAACTAAAAAATCTTTCCATCGGCGATTATCAATTATTCATATCATTCTCCGGTTACGAAGTTTATAAAAGAACTTTTTCCATTTCTGCTGTTAACCGCATTGCAGATCTTGGAACAATAATAATGAAACCGGAATTTAAAACGCTTATTGGTGTTGTTATTACTGATGCAAGTCCGGTAAAAATGAATGGAGACACAATTTCATTCAAGGCAAATGCCTTTAACTCAAAACCCGACGCAACTGTAGAAGAGGTGTTAAAAAAAATACCAGGAGTGCAGGTGCATAAAGACGGAACAATTAAAGCCATGGGGGAGCAAGTGCAAAAGGTATATGTGGATGGGAAAGAATTTTTTGGAACCGATCCCAAAATTGCAACAAAGAATTTGACAGCTGATATGGTGGACCAGATTCAGGTCTTTGACGATATGAGTGAGCAAGCAAGATTTACAAAGATCGATGATGGTAGTCGCACAAAATCCATCAACATTAAATTAAAGAAAGATAAAAGAAAAGGTGATTTCGGAAGAGCTACTGCAGGGATTGGTAGCAATTCCCGTTACGAAGGAAATTTTTCTTTCAATCACTTCAGAGGTGATCAGCGTATATCATTAGTTGGTTCGGCAAACAACACAAATAAAGTAAGTTATACGTTTACTGATGCCTCATCACAAGGAGGTTCATCATTTTCCAATGGCGGAGGTACAGGCTCGGGCATGGCGAATGCATCGGGTGGTACATCGGGAGGAGTGAGCCGGCCACTTTCCGGGGGAATAAATTTTAATGATTCATGGGGTCCTAAGATCGATTTTCGAGGCAGTTATTTTTATTCAGATAATTCGAATATTCTTGAACAAAATAAATTCAGAAGAAATACTTTCCCGGGGGATTCCGCATCCGAAACAAGTACTTATAGCAATATTATTCATGGTAACAGAACTCACAGAGTAAATGCAAGATGGGAATATGTTATCGATTCTGTTAATTCCCTATTATACACAGCCAATTTTAGTAAACAGCAATACAAAGGAATAACAGTTGACACAAGTGTTACATTTTCCGATGGGATTGAAAAATACATGGCTACTGAAGTAAGAACAAATAAACAGGACGACAGGGACGGAATGAATTATTCAGGTGAATTACTTTACCGCAGAAAATTTAAAAGAGTAGGCAGAACATTTACTTTAGGCTGGAGAAATAGCCCGGGCGGCAGTGATTCAAAAGGCTATAACATTTCTCCGATCACTGCGTACAATAACGATGGTTCTATTGCTTCTTTTATAGATCTTAACCAGAAGACATTCCAGGAAAACGAGACCGGAATTAATACGATCAGCGCTTCTTATACCGAGCCTATTGATAGAAATAAACTTTTTGAAATAAACTATGCTTTTTCATCAAGCAATACTATTTCAGATAAAAAAACATATGATTACGATTCAAGCTCTGGGAAGTATGATCAATTGAATTCACAGCTCTCAAATTATTTTGATTACTCAAATACTTCAAGCAGGACAGGATTCAATTTCAGGCATCAATTAAAAAAGTTCAATTACCAGGTTGGCCTTGGCTACCAGGTTAGCAATTTAGAAAACAGGAGTGTTACTCTTTCAACGGGGAAAGACACTACTATTCATCAACGATTCACTAATCTTTTTCCAACTGCCAATTTTAATTATGCTATCACACGTTCAAAAAATATAAAAGTTTATTACAGGGGAAGAACAAATGCGCCAAATGTAAATCAATTACAGGATGTTCCTGATGTTAGTAATCCTTTGATGATAAAAACAGGAAACCCTTCATTAAAGCAGGAGTTTGTAAATAACGTTAATATTAATTATAATTCCTTTGCCTTAGCCTCTCAACGATATTTTTCTGCAAATCTTAGTGTCAACTATACAGGAAATAAAATTGTTAACAGCATTGATTCATTGAACCCGGTCACTATCATTTATAAACCTGAAAATATGAATGGGTCGGTTAATATCTCTGGTTCCGGGTCCTTGAATTTCCCTTTTAAAAAAATAAAGGGATTGAATGTTAATCTTACCAATATGATGTACCTGAGCCGGGATGCAAATCTTTTATACAAACAAAAGAATTTCACTTCAACTTTCCAGGTGAATCAATCTGCCGGCATAAATTATGGGAAAGATCAGTTTGACCTGTCTGTTAGCGGCGCTTTTGTTTTTAACCTTGTTTCTTATGAGGTAGAAACCGGGGCGAATACAAAATATTTCAACCAGGCCTATTCAGCTGATTTCACTTACCGGCTCAAAAACCGTTTTTACTTTCTTACTGATCTTGATTTTTATATCAATTCAGGACGTAGTGCCGGTTTTAATGAGGATGTCTTTTTATGGAATCTATCTTTTGCAAAGAAATTCTTTCAAACTAATACTGGCGAGATCAAATTCACAATTTATGATATCTTAAAACAGAATAATGGTATCAACAGGATAATTGGCGAAAATTATTTTGAAGATGTGAAAGCCAACGTGGTGCCAAGTTTTTTTATGCTTACCATGAGTTATAATTTTAATCGTTTTGGCTCGAATAAAATGCAAAAGAAAGAACCACATTCGCAAAACTGATCTTTAAAACAATAAAATAGAAATAAAAATCATCCTCTTTCTGGATGATTTTTATTTCTATTAATATACTTACTTTTTAATGTGCTACAGTTAACTTATTGACGAATGTTTTTTCGGGAGTAATTAGCTCAACAACGTATAAGCCATTGCTTAGTCCATTTGTTGACACACTTACCCGGTTGTCCGTCTCAGCCAGGGTGATTGATTTCCTCATCATTACTTCTCCGGCTATTGATCTGATGATCAATGTCGCTGATTGATTCATTGAAGAATTAAATGAAACGGTAACATCATTTTTAGCAGGGTTAGGGTATATCCTGAGTTTTGTAATAAGCTGATCAATTTGTATCAGCCTTGTCTTGCTGTATCTTGATGAACCTGTTTTTTCCACCATTTTCAGGCGGTAATAAGATTTTCCCTGTAATGGTAGTTGATCCAGGAAACTATAATCTGTTGTAAAGTTCGATGTCTTTAAATTTACAGCTCCTATTTTTTCCCAATTATTCTGATCCTTACTCCTTTCTATTTCAAAACCCTTTGCTTCGTCATCGACATATGCTCTCCAGTTTAATGAAACATTTTTATCTCTCGTTAGAGTTGCAGTGAAATCAAGTAACTCGATAACAAGTGGCATCGCCTGAGAAAGTACAGGATAATCTTCGGTTTCGCCATCAGCCAACCAGCCTGTTGCACTGCTTGTAGTTAGCGCTCCGGAATAAAGCCTTACTCGTAAAAAACTATTCGGTGTACCCGGTGCTATAGTAATTCCAGTCCAACCAAGTGTTATTGTTTGTGGTGAAGCGCTGCTTGGTACTGTAACCACAACTCCTTCAGAGGGATCAAAGACCCCATTTGCATTATAGTCGAGCCATCCGGCCAGATAAGCAGGAGCACCTGTATTATTCAGAACAGTTACTTCCTGTACATGATTATATGAAATGCCATCAGCAACCATAATAGAAACGGTAGAAACACCATCTTCATCTGTCCCATCTCCTGTAGCATTCAATGAACTACCTAATACCCATTCACGATCCCACGCCGAACCTATTCTCAATGTTGAGTTATTACATGCTTTTTGATTTGCAGCCGGAGATAAAGCAACAGGGTCATAAGTAGCCGGTGCATCTCCAAAATCAAGAGCTGGTCTAAAAGGATCCGATGCATCATTTGCCGGCCTGTTGTTCCAGGACGGCGAACAAGAGGTAACTGATATTGGGTTTGCTGCAGCAGTCGTACCATTATTATTATATAATGCTATTTGATTATCTACTCTATAGACTGTGCCGTCATAAATCTGACCAAGCTGTCCCGACGTATCAGCATATCCCGGATATGTATTTGTAGAGGTGCTTGTGGTCATGTTAAAATGGATCCAGTTACTTTGGTAGGACGGTGTAAGTCGGGTTGACGCATGTGTAATTATATTGCCATCTCTAGTAATAATATCTCCCCAGTCATGACTGGGTTGGCCTGCACCATCATCGTTTAGCATACCAAAAACCTGTGAAGCTCTTATGGGCGTCGTGCCACTAAAATCAATTCGCCATATGATAGCCTCGGTATTTGAGGTAAATGAACCTGTTTCGGAGCCTTCTACTCCTAAGTATAAACAACCATTATAAAAAGCAGCTGAAGCTGCTTCAACTCCTTGCGTAAACGTAGGTACTCCTAATGAATTTATATCCGCAAGAACCGTTGTGATACTGTTTGTAGTTACATCATATCTTTTTAGTGACCTGTTGCCAGCGCCTGCACCGGAGCCATTCATTACATAGTAAACATATTTATTTACCGGGTCATATGCTATTGAGTTTAATGCATTGCCTCCAATACCCGGATCAGTAAATAACAGATCGGCAGTTCTGTTAACAGGATCTACCATATATACATTTAGGTTAAAATCCGGATTAGCGAGGAAATAAGCAGGTTGACCAGTATAAGGTTGCGTATATGGCTTATAGTAGTCTGTTGGAAAACCTGGATCCGGAGAACAAGCTATAATATCAGAAAGCCAAAATGTTGGAATACTTCCAAGGGTACTTACAGTTAAAGTAATTGTTTTTACAGATGTAGTGACGGTAAAAGTAGCACTACCTGTATTGCTAGGAGACGTACTTGTAGTATTACTTGCAGTAATTGTTTTTCCGGGTGCTCCGGAAATTGTTAGAATACTGGAAGCATAGGTAGCAGCTGTTACAGTTTGCGCTGTACCACCAGTATTAGTCGCGGCTACACTAATGACCTGTTGTCTATCTACACCATATAAGGTAAAACTTGCATTTGTTACTTCATTCAAAAAAGTAAAAATAATAGTTTGACCATTTGCTGTTGGGGTGAACGATACATCCGCTCCGGTATATCCAGCAATCTCACCTAAATGATTTGTAAGATCACCGTAGAATACACCACTTCCAGCAACTTGAATTAAAGTCGCAATATTTAGCACATTGGTTGGTCCCAAGGCAAAGTTTTGAGATTGCTTCATTGCGTTCGTAACAAAAGGATTGCTCCCTGCTGGGGGAGTAACATAATACCATGATCCTGGTGTGTTATGAAAAAAATCAAGATAGTCCCAATTAACTGTATAGTTTGTACACTGCGAAAAAGACGAGGTGGGTACAAGAAACCAAGAGGCAACAAACAGGTTAATGAACCAGTTTCGCACAAATTTAAAATTGGGCCTGAAGGGAATAATTGGTATAGTTGTCTTCATCTGAACGGATTTAGGGTACTACAAAAAAACACTTAGAGAATAATAATGATCAAGCTATTTTAATTCAAAGCTTAAATCAGCACACCAATTTTTTTTAAGAGTTCAATACAAATGGATCAAAAATGACTCACTTGTATAAAAATGTGTTGTTGAAATAAAAAAGCCGCAGTTATCCGCAGCTTTTTTATTTATAAATAAATTTTAGTTATTACTTGATGCACCAACACCAGTAAAGAAGGCCATATTACAACCATAACGAGAACCACCTTTGATCCATGAAGTTGCATATGGATTAGCAGAGAATTCCTGGTCAAATGTAGCTCTATAATAAGTAGGTTGGTCACCAACAGTTCCAGCATTGAATTTTAATACATCAACGCCGGTACATGCCCTGATCGCGGGATCACGTTCCATTTCAATCGGAACGCTTACCCAGGTAATACCATCAAAACTGTATTCTGCTGAAACTAATGCAGCTTCTGCTACTGCATTTAAAGCAATATCAAAATGACTTACGTTCTGTAATGTTCCATTTTCACCATTACCCGGATTAGGATTAGTAAGAACCCATGTCCATTCATAATTACCAGCACCACGGCTCGACTCCGTTGTGGGTAGAAGTTGAATGCTGTATGCATCAACGCTTGTTGTTGCTTTCTTCGCTTTATTGAATGAAGAAAGAGTAATAATTCCGGCTGTAAGAACTGCAGCTGCACATGTTAATTTGAAGAAATGTTTCATTGTTTTCTTTTTAGGGGTGATTAATTTTTGAATAATAATAAGTATGGTTTAATTGAGCGATATACATTTTTATTCATCCGGATATCAAAGCAAAAGCCTCTCAGCCCGATGGCTTCCTAAAACACTACAACTAAATTTTTTTGATACTTAACCGAGAAAGTTACTTGGTAGGACTCACTCGGGTACCGGATTAATTACTAGCATAAAAGTATATTTCACTTTTTAAATCTCATAGTTTTTCTAAGAGATTTTTCTACGTAAGAGTAAGGTTTTTTTATAAGTAGTAGTTCTACTTTTTTTCTGAAGCTACTTAAACGGAGGTTAGAAAAATTACTAAGGGTAAAAACATGAACGATAATTTTTTTTGGAAGAAATATTGAAAGAAAATTATAGAACAAGAAGTTTATATGTTCATGGATATAAAAAAAAGATCACAGTTTGTGATCTTTAATAATAAGTAGAAGCATTGATCAAATGCCTGTTAATTTAATTTTCTTCGATCCTTTCATCTTCCTGGTTGGCAAGAATTGCAGAAGTGATTTTTTTCAAAGGATTTTTGTGGCTTTCTTCAAATTCTTTTCTTTTATTAATAATAGTAAGGCATTCAAAAACTGCTATACGGAATGAAGATTCATCTGCTTTTCCTTTTCCCGCAATATCAAAAGCAGTTCCATGGTCGGGTGATGTTCTAATGACAGGAAGACCTGCCGTGTAATTAACACCTTCGCCTGAAGCAAGTGTTTTAAAAGGAACAAGTCCCTGGTCATGGTACATGGCAAGCACAGCATCAAAACGATTATGATATTGTTTTGCAAAAAAACTATCAGCGCTGAATGGACCTGTCACTAACATATTATTTTGTTTTGCTTCCTTTATTGCAGGTTTAATTATTGTTTCTTCTTCTTTTCCAATCAAGCCTTCATCACCTGCATGAGGGTTTAATCCGAGAACCGCGATCTTTGGCTTATCAATTCCAAAATCTTTTTGAAGACTTTCATTTAGAATATTCAGTTTCCTTGTTATAATTTCTTTAGAAATTTTTGCCGCTACTTCATTGACAGGTATATGTTCGGTAACCAATGCAACACGAAATTCATTTGCAAACAATAGCATTACTACATCATTTACCCCGAAATAACTTTTTAAAAAAGGTGTATGGCCCGTGTAATTGAATTCTTCTGATTGTACATTTTTTTTATGAATTGGCGCTGTAACAAGACCATCTATGTGGTTTTGTTTTAATGCATTTACAGCAGCCTGTAATGATCTTATAGCATATTTTCCACCAGTCTCGGTTAGTTGACCTGGCGTAATGTTTACATCTTCTTCCCAGCAATTATAGATGTTCATTTGTTTTGCATTCAGGCGGGAAAGATCTTTTATATTCTGCCAGCTAAAATTAAATTCCGGCAAAGTCTTACGATAAAAATTAATGACCTTATTTGAAGCAAATATTACAGGAGTACATAGTTCAAGGATGCGGCTGTCTGAAAAGACTTTGATTATTAATTCGGTTCCTATTCCATTTAGATCGCCACAAGTAATACCGATTATTGGTTTGGTTGTCGGGGTCATATTTAATGTATTGATGTAAAAATACATAATTAAGAATAACCCATTTTTTAACATGAACGATCCTGCTTTTCAATAAAAAATGAGTTAATGCTATCAGGCGTTTGAATTTCATTTTGAGTAATATTGATTTCAATCAGCCAATATTTGTTTATTAATTAAAACAATCGTTATAACTTTATTTTTTAGCGAACCAATTTATTTTTAACCTAAACGCCACTGTTTATGAAAAACCTCTACGGTACCACCGTCCTTGTATTTATTTTTTTAAACTCATTTTCGCAAAGTTGTCCGGGTCTTGGAAGCATCAACTATCAACGTTGGAATAACATTAACGGATCTTCTGTAAGTAACCTTACTTCTAACTCAAACTATCCAAACAACCCCACCACTTCAGGAACCTATACCATTTTTGAAATACCGGGTAACAGTGGGAATAATTTTGGAATGAAGGTATATGGGTATATCTGCCCGCCGATCAGTGGTAATTATGTTTTCTGGATCGCCAGTGATGAAAGTGCAGAACTTTGGTTAAGCACAACCATAGATCCGGCTAACAAAGGAAGGATCGCTTATAACACGAGTGCTACAAAGTCAAGACAATGGAATAAATCCGGCACACAAAAATCACTTGGTATTCCTTTATTAGCAGGTCAAAAATATTATGTAGAGGCGTTAATGAAAGAGGGTAGCGGCAGTGATAATATGGCGGTAGGTTGGGCCAGGCCCGGACAAAGTGTATCAGCACCAAGTGAAGTAATTCCGGGAGCGTACTTATCTGTTAACAACAGTATGGATGCACAGCCACCAACTGCTCCATCCAACCTTACTTCATCAAATATCACCAATTCTTCATTTAATTTAAGCTGGACTGCATCTACAGATAATGTTGGTGTTACGGGTTATGATGTATACAAGGATGGAATAAAAATTAATCCTTCAAACATTACATCTACATCTTACAATGTTTCAGGATTGGCTGCCGGATCTACTAATAGCTATTTTGTAAAAGCTAAAGATGCAGCTGGTAACCAAAGTACCCCAAGTACTTCATTAAATGTTACTACAAATTCTCCGGATTCAGAGCCACCAACTGCGCCATCCAATCTTGCAGCCACAAATATTGTAACAACATCATTTACATTTTCATGGTCAGCTTCTACTGATAATGTAGGTGTGACAGGGTATGATGTTTATAGGAATGGGGTAAAAATGAATAGTGCTACTCTCATTGGTACTTCCTATAGTGTTACTGGTCTTTTACCAAACACTACATATTCAATGACGGTGGTTGCTAAAGATGCCTTAGGAAATCAGTCAACAAGCAGTCCGATGAGTGTATCAACTATACCGAAAACACTTGCTAATGAATCATTTTCTGTGCGTACGGTCATTGGCAATCAAAGAATGCCACATGACCTGGTTTATGGGCCTGATAATAATATATGGTACACTGAGCGGTTTGCAGGAAGAGTGAGTTGTCTAAACCTAATAACTAATTTAAAAACTGTTCCACTTACGTTAGGTTCTAAAATGGTTCGGGGCGGTGGGCAGGATGGATTGATGGGGCTTGCGTTACATCCGGAATTTTTAACAGGCAAACCTTATGTATATATTTCTTATACTTATCAATCGTTAAGCAATACTGTTAGAAAAATAAGGATCGAAAGATATACATATAATTTTTCAACTCTTGTTTTGGAAAGTCCTGTTACAGTATTGGAAAATATCCCCGGAAGCAATGATCATAATTCAGCACGGCTCTCTATTGGCCCTGATCTTAAATTATATTATTCAGCAGGAGATATGGGCGCAGGACAGTATGATAATATTTCACGAGCTAACAATGCGCAGAATATTAATATCTACGAAGGAAAAATTTTGAGACTAAACACTGAACCAGATGGGGCAGAATCATGGATACCTGCGGATAATCCATTTACAAATGCAGTATATACCTTGGGTCATCGTAATCCGCAAGGTCTTGTATGGGGTAATGTAAATGGGACAGACATTTTATACAGCAGTGAACATGGGCCATTCAGTGATGATGAGATAAATGCTATACAAGTTGGCCGAAATTATGGATGGCCACAAGTTGCGGGTTATTGCGATGGTAATTATAATGGGAAGACAATAGGTGGGTTTGCTGTAGTTAATGAACAAAACAATTGTGCTACACTCAATGCAAATGAGCCCTTACGTTCGATATTCCCTTCCTCTAATCCTCCTTCTGGCGGTGATAATATGACATGGCCTTCGATCGGACCTTCCGGTACAGAATTTTATGGAAGCAGTGCAATCCCGGGTTGGCAAAACTCATTATTAATAGCCACGTTGAAAGGAGGTGTTGTTGCTAGATATAAATTGAGTAATGACGGGCAGAGTATAATCTCTGATACAATTAATTACTTCCGTGGAATGGGACGGTTTAGAGATGTAGTTGTATCACCAGATGGCTTAAAAATATATGTTGCTTGTGACTCCAGTGGTTCTACATCCGGACCGACAGGAGGTGTGACTACAACACCTGCAAATGCTGGAAGTATTTTGGAATTCACATATCAACCATCAGGTTCAGCAAAAGCAATGAGTCAATTGCTTACTGAAAGTAAAGTATCTGATGATGTGAAAGATAAAAGCATTGATGTATATCCCAACCCGGCCCGCACTTATTTTATGATATATAATTATGCTGTTGAAAACAGGATGGTGCAATTATTTGATATAAGTGGAAGGCTTGTAAGAAATATTCAAACAAGGGAGCTTGCTACAAGGGTTGATATAAACAATCTTTCAAATGGAATATATGTGTTGAGAGTTAAAGGAGACAACGGGAAAAACATAAGGACAGAAAAAATTGTAATTGCCAGGTAAAAAATGAACATTATGATAGTTTCAAAAAAATAGTTTTTGAAGTACAAAACCGCCAGTTTACTGGCGGTTTTAGTTTTTCGGAGTTGAATAATGTAATTTTGTATCAACGACAAACCAATACTATGCGAAAAACTGCCACCTGCCTGCTCGTTTGTTTGGCCATTTATAATTTCTCAAGCTCACAAAATGTTGTTGCTGACACTTCACAAACACTTGGTGAAGTGATCGTCAAAGCATATGAACAAAATCAAAGTCTTCGAAAAGTTCCTGCTGCAATTAATAAAATAAGTAAAAGCGGTCTTGAACGATTCAGCAATACAAATATTCTTCCGGCACTCAATAGTACACCGGGAGTTAGGATGGAAGAACGTTCTCCCGGCAGTTACCGCATGAATATCAGGGGGAGTACTTTGCGTTCACCATTTGGTGTAAGAAATGTAAAAGTTTATTGGGATGAGATCCCATTTACCGACCCCGGGGGCAATACTTATTTAAATCAATTGAGTTATTATAATTTCAACTCAATAGAGGTGATCAAAGGGCCGGCAGGAAGCCTGTATGGAGCAGGAACAGGAGGAGCAATTTTGATCAATAGTAATGCTGCGCATCCTGAACCCGGGTTATTAGTTAATATGTCTTATGGCAGTTATGATCATAGTAATTTAAATGTTCAGTTTAACCAGGGCAAGGATAAATTCAGAAATTCTTTTACTTATACGCACCAGCAAAGTGATGGTTACAGGGATCACACAAAAATGCGAAGAGATATTGCTACATGGCAAACTAAGATCAGCTCAGGTAAAAAGGAAACGTTGCATTTCAATTTTCTCTATGGCGATCTGTTTTATGAAACACCAGGTGCTCTTACAAAAGCAGAATATCAAAAAAATCCCCAGGCATCTCGTCCTGCAGCGGGAATATTCCCAAGTGCGGATGGGGCAAAGGCGGCTATTTATCAGAAAACGTTGTTGGGAGGATTTAATAATCATTTTAAATTCAATGATCACTTTGAAAACAGTTTAATTTTTTATGGTGCACTTTCGAAAATTAAGAACCCAACTTTCCGGAATTATGAAACAAGAAATGAACCGCATTTCGGGGGGAGGACTGTATTCACATGGAAGCCTTCTACTGTGAACGATAAAGTAAAAGTGATTTTTGGTGCAGAGGCGCAAAAAGGCTACTTCAATATACATACATATCAAAATGTAAATGGCAATCCAACAACCACACTTACGAATGATGATGTAAGTAATGGTATCTGGTCAATCTTTGCTCAAACAGATCTGAGATTGAAGTATGATATAAATATTACTGCTGGTCTTAGCATTAATAAATCATCAATAAAAATAAAACGACTTTCTATTCCTTCATTACCGGAGCAAGAAAGATCTTATAAAAATGAAGCTGCACCAAGATTGGCGATCTCAAAAAAAATTGTAGCAGACCTGTATTTATATGCAAGCGTAGCTAAAGGTTTTTCTCCACCAACAGTGGCCGAAGTATTGCCTTCAACCAGTGTAATAAGCACTGAGCTGAATGCAGAACATGGAATTAATTATGAAGCAGGATTTAAAAGTAGTTGGTTGCAACGGAGATTATATGCAGAAGTCAATATTTTTGATTACCGGTTAAAGAATGCAATTGTACAAAGAAGAGATGCAAGTAATGGCGATTATTTTGTCAATGCCGGTTCAACAAAACAGAGAGGGGTTGAGTCACAGGTTTCTTATTTACTCTTGCAACGTAATTCATTTGTCAATACGGCCAGGGTATGGGCTAGTTATACATGGAATAATTTTACCTATGACGATTTCAAACAACTTACAAATGACTATAGCGGAAAAAAATTACCGAGTGTAGCTAAAAATACGGTGGCATCAGGATTAGATATTTCTACCAGGCCCGGCATCTATATTAATCTTACTTACTATTACAGCGATCCTATTCCCTTAAATGATGCCAACACTGAATTTGCTTCTTCTTATAATCTTTTAGGTTCAAGAATAGGTTGGAGAAAAGATCTGAAGAAAAAGAACAAGCTTGAATTCTTTGCAGGAATTGACAATGCATTTGATGTTACATATAGTCTCGGCAATGATATTAATGCTGCCGGAGGCCGCTATTATAATGCAGCACCAGGCAGAAATTATTATGGAGGAGTTTCCTTAAGCGTGTTTTAAATGATCCATCTAAAATTTTTGAATGTGCAACAAAAACCCCGGCATTATACCGGGGTTTTTAAAATATGTGATTAGAAGATTTCTGAGATCAGTTACAGTTTTTGCATTTTTACATTCTGATCAATACCGGCACCTGTGACACTTAAATTATACGTACCTGTTGATAATCTATTCATATTAATAGTAAAGTTATTTCCGGCGCCTTTTCTCACATACTCTGATCCTGTTTGTATCACCTTTCCAACATTATCTGTCAACTTCCATTGAACCCTTCCATCAGCTTCAGAAGTAATGGCGACTTTTACTGAAGTGAGTACCGGATTTGGAGATACACTTAACTTTCCAGTAATAAGAGGGAACGATACAGAAATAATATTTGAGTATTTGAAATTGCCATCAATATCAACCATTCTCAACCTGTAATAAAGTCGCTGTGATGATTGATTAATGGCATCATTGTCGGTAATTGCATAACTAAAAGAACCACCTGTATTGTTTCTTCCATTGGCAGTTACATTTCCAATGCCATTAAAACGAATACCATCTGCACTTCTTTCCACAATAAAATGAGAAGTATTGATCTCATTCTCCGTTTTCCAGTTTAATAATACTGAATTATTGTTTTGTAATTGACCGGTGAATGTAATAAGGTCCAAAGGCAAGGTACTGAGATTGGCTGCAAAATAGAAAGATGAAAAAGAAGGAATATTTGTTTGTAATACGTATCCATTAGTTCCATGCTGCAAGTCTGCAGGGAGGGTATTTATCGGATTAAACAATGTTGCATTTCCTATCATTGCCGAACTACAAGGGTCGTTGTTTTTTAAGATTTTTAAATCGTTAATAGACGAGATGCCACTCAACGGATCTGTATCCAGCGAATCAAACTCTGCTTTTGAAATATACAGTCTTATTTTTACCAATGGTGAACCTAATGGCAAAGTTGGCTGAAACTGTGGGGTGATGGTTATGTTTCTATCTAAATACTTTATTCCAGGAGCACTTCTAATTCCTCCTGAATTTTTATAGAATGATGAAGTTACAGTGCCAAGATTATTTCCATTGGCATATATTTCTGCCATTATATTTCCATCAGGACCTGTAATAGGCACCCAATAATTAGTATTGCCATTTTGAGCATTTATAGTAACTGTTGTACCGTTACTAATACTATTTGCAGCACCATCAGTAACATCAATTGATTTTGAGATAGTACTCCCGGCAAGTGCTGTTGCAGCTGCTGGATAACCCAAAAATTCATACCGTACTACACAGCCTAAACAATCTCCAACAACATCAGGGGGGTTACCAACCGTACCAGCAGAACCAGCAGCACTTCTATCCATCGACAAATAAATATCTCTTCCATTGGGTGAAAATGCCATATCTCTGTAACGATTACCGCTCTGAAAATATGTCGCAGTATCGGCGCCAGCAGTTGGTATAACTGCAGTGCCTGTTGCATTTAGCTTTAATCGTATCGTTCTTCCCCATTTTAAACCAGCGGCCAGCAAAGTATTTTTCCAACCCGGGATATAAGTGTTTCCATAATAGCCCAAACCAGACCATGCCTCTGAATGCCAGCCCGCACCACCTGGAGTTGATCCAGCACTCCAAATAGTTGAAACTGCCCCTGTTCCTGACGCTGGGCCGGGATAAGCAGAAAATAATGGATTCCTATAAGCTCCATATAAAAGTGAATCTGCATTAATGTTATTCATGTTTGTTACTTCATTACCAATTGGCGGGCAGGTACCGGCTGCAGCTGCCTGGCCATCAACTGTAAAAGAACCACCAGTATAGCCAAAGGGTACCCCTGCTGAAATACTAGTGCTTAATCCTGGTGTTGTAGTACCATTATAATTACCATCTGCATAGCCTACTATTAAAGGATGACCATAATTTTTAAAACCTTCAATGATATTTATTTCATCATCACTAAATGCGCCATGAGATGCCCCATATAAAATATTAAGTTCCGGGTTATATGCAAAGCCCTGATTGTTTCTTATACCGGTACACCATACTGCACTTTTGCCTACAATTGGTGCTACATTATTATAAGGGTTGGTGGCTGGTATCCATTTTTCATTACCTGTACCAGAACAGGTATCAGACAACGCAAAACGCAAAATTTTTCCTTCATAGGAGTTTCGTACCTGTGCTTTTTGCGGGCGGGTTATGTTAGCAGATGTTGGAAACTGCTGGCCTGCACCCATATCGCCTGCTGCATAAAATAAATAGTAATCAGAACCACCTTTTGTTATAGGGGCAATAATCATTCTTTGAGAATTATGATCCCCGCTTCCGGGTATAGTATCACATATAGATACCGGTGATTCTAACCTGTTGGTAATTGTATTGTAAACAAAGCGAACAATCCTGTTTGTATAAGCAACACCACTAAGAAAAGTATGCACATACGAAACGTACACATAATTTTGGCCACCTGCTGCACCTGTAAAGTTTGGATGTAATGCCAATCCTGCAAAACCACCCTGCGGGTTATTTGTTGCAATATTAAATTGAGCGTTAAATGGTTGATCAGCTACAGGCAAAAATGTACTTCCCTGAGAAACATCCAACACAACTTGTTTAGCACCGGTGACAGGGTTCATTCTATTTACCTTATAACCTTTTGCTTCTGTGATCCATAAATAATTATCAGTCCCATAAGTAATTTCCCAGGGGTCTGCAAGTGCCATAGCTGGCGATATTATTGTTTGCCTGTAAACTTCATTCATTTTACCAGCGACAATATTTGCTACTGATATATAAGAAACGCAAACAGTATAACTCCAGCTGGCTGCTGTGCCGCCAGTTGGGTTGGTGGTACTATACACCCTAAATAAGTATTCTGTATTGGGGGTGAGATTTGTAAGTGATAAACCTGTAGCACCTTCAGTAGCTACTCCCAAAGAACCTGTTAAATCTGTTGGGCATGTATTTGATGGAAATGCTTCTATAAAAAAGTTAGCAGGAGATAAATTAGCGCCGGCAGAAGACGGTATTGATACTACAACATTTCGAATATTGGCTGGTGTAGTAAACTTATACCAGGCATCATAATTACCGGCTCCTAAGCCTGTTGTTGCATTTGCATTTTGAAGACTATATGTTGTAGCAGGGCAGGCACCTGTAACAGGTGCAATGTTAAAGGCGCCACTACATACATTATTAGTCCCAACCTGGGCAAATAATGAGAAAGAAGAAAATAAAATTGAAAATAATAGAAGTGTAAAAACTTTGGTGGAGTTTTTCATACAAAATTGGATTTTGCCAAAAGTAGTAATCTTCTTTTTTTTTATACAAGCATAAGTACCCAATTTGTTTTCGTAAAACTGCTATAAAGAATTCAGCAAAACCACTCTTGATAAATAACAGTTCTAAGGGTTTCTTTGTAACATCCAACATCCTTCGAAATCAAAGAATTCAATTTTCTATGAAACCACCTTTACGGCCACTGCAACTATTACCAAAAACAACTTTGCTTGTTTTCGTTTCTTTATTTTTCTCATTCAATATTTTTGCACAACCATCCAATGATAACTGCTCAAATGCTATCAACAGATCATCATCAACAAACTGTAATAATAACGGCTACGATCTTCAGAATGCAACAGCCAGTGCAGGTTTACCAGTTGGTTGCGAATCCGGAGGTGTACACTATGATGTATGGTTCAGGTTTACCGCAACTAATGCAACCCATAGTATTGCAATAAGTAGTCTTGAGTCGGGCATAACAAACCCCGAAATACAATTATACAGCGGTAGCTGCGGAACGCCAACATCCCTGGTTTGCGGTACCACTTCACTTGTTGGTACAGGGTTAACTGTAGGCAATACTTATTATGTTCGGGTATCAAATGTAGGAGCTGCTGTGACTTCGAATGGAGAGTTTGATATTTGCGTGACACATCCGGGCACGCCGCCAACTAATGACGAATGTGCTGGAGCTATTTTGCTAACATCAAATACCTCTTGTAATAATAGTCAGTACACGTTGAGATATGCAACTGCCAGTGCCGGCATACCGGTTGGCTGTGCATCAGCAGGTCTGCATTTTGATACATGGTTTAGCTTTATTGCAGCAGGCACCACTCAAACTGTTGCCGTCAGTGGTCTTGGATCGAATATTACAAATCCCGAATTACAATTATTCAGTGGTGGCTGTGGCTCTTTAACATCTTTAATGTGCGGAACAACAACTCTTACTGCTACCGGGTTAACGATTGGTAATACCTATTACGTTCGTGTATCAAATATTGGCTCATGGCCAACATCAAATAATAATAGCCGTTTTGATATATGCGTTTCTCATCCCAATCCCCCGCCGGCAAATGACAATTGTAGCGGAGCAACAGTATTGACGTCAAACCCAGCACCCACGTGCAATAACATTACATCAAATCTTCGTTTCGCTACTAATTCGGCACCAACAGGAGCATGTGGTACGGGGGTTTCTGCAACTACCACATATGATGTATGGTTTACTTTCGTAGCTACTTCTACTACGCATGCAGTAACGATAAGCAGTCTTGGTAACAACCTTTCAACTGCGACTACATATGTTCAAATGTTAAGCAGCAGTACAAATAATTGTGCAGGTGTTTTAGCATCTTTGGGCTGCCAACCTGTAAGTACCACAGGAGGAAGATTATCTTTAACTACATTAACAATTGGTAACACCTACTATGTTCGGGTTTATGTAACATCAAATCCTACCGCCTCATCGACCAGTGGTTGGAATTTTAATATTTGTTTACAAGAACCGCCTGTTAATGATTTATGTACAGGGGCCATAACTCTTACTCCAGGAGCAACATGCAACTCAATATCAGGGACGCTGGATTTAGCAACACCTACAATTTCGGCTTTGACAGGATGTGTTGCAGCAGGGACTTATTATGATGTATGGTATTCATTTGTTGCTACTGCGGCTTCTCATACAATTACATTAGGTAGTATAGGTTCAAGTTTTACTGCGCAAAGAATTCAAATATTCAGTGGAATTTGTGCTGCACTTGTTCCTGTAGGTTGTGCGTCAACTTATACGTTGACACAAGGAGGATTATTGATTGGTACAACATACTATGTAAGAATTGCCAATTTTGGGGTAAACCCTTCGGGTACAGGTACTGTCGCCAATTTCAATATTTGTATAACTGCTGCAGCAGCAGCACCTTCTAATGATTTATGTACAGGCGCAACTATGTTAACAAGTGGAACTACCTGTTCAAATATAGCAGGTACATTAGTAAATGCAACTGCAACAGCAGGCTTACCAGGATGTGGTAATGCTTCATCTCCGGAGGTATGGTACAGTTTTGTTGCTCAAACTGCATATCCTTCAATTAGACTCGACAATATTGGTGGAAATCTGCTTACAGCCAGTCCCAGAATACAATTACTTACTTTTTCAGGAGGCTGCGGTGGTATTGCAACCTCTCTTGCCTGCCTGACAGTTGCAGCTTCACCAACAACATTAAACACAGCCACAACACCAGGAGGAGCAGGATTGATTGTAGGTAACACGTATTACATAAGAATAACTACAAATACAAATATGGCACCTCCTGCAGGTGGTACATATGGATTTACTATTTGTGTCACCGACCCCGTTGCAACAGCAAGTGCGATACTGGATTATTCGAAAAGCTATGTAAACTTGAGTGATACCGCTACGGGGGGCACAATAGATCCGGGAGATATTTTAGAAATAAGGGCTACGCTGGTTGTAAGGCCAAACGGAGGCGGTATAAGATTTATCGACAGTGTCGCTTATTATGATACATTGAAAGCAGGTGGTGGTTTGCACTATTATGATTCTATAGCACTAAGAACAAACGAAGGGAAACGATATAAATACTTCACTGAAAGTAATGCTGATTCTGATGCGGGGTGGATGATCGCGGGAGGTGTAGGAACTGACACAGCCATTCAAATTAATATGGGAACAGGAGCAAGCAGAACAGCAAGAGGTACTTTAAATAGTGCATCTGTACCGAGATTTAATACCGGCACCAGTGCGAACTGTATTATTCTTGCCACCTATCGGGTCGTGGTAAATGCATCCTATGGTCAGACAATAAATTTTGGAGGTGGCGCATTCAGTTATCGTGATCAAACTACCGGTGTTTATTCTACTATCCAATTCCCACCTGACAGCATTATGATTTTTCAAAGCCCTGGTTCATGCCCGAACAGTGTGTCGCAAACGAATATTTTGGGTGATGAAAGTAACGGAACATTTGGAACAGGAACCACACAAAACAGGGGCACATCACCTAATACCAATTATTTATATACACCATTTAACACAAGTACTCCACAAGATTACTACTATGGAATTCCGAATAATACCAGTGCTCTCGGATCCACGAATCAATTATTGACTAAATCCAATGCAGCCCGTGTTCACGGTGTTTGGGATATCAGTGGTGACCATACTGGCGCAACGAATTTGACTAAAGGAAATTTGCCAGCTAGTCCTGGTAGTTCTGGCGGATATATGCTGGCAATTAACGCCTCTTATAAAACTGACATTGCTTTTGATTTTAATGTTTCAGGCGCTTGCCCTGACACGTACTATGAAATATCCGCCTGGTTTAAAAATATTTGTTATAAATGTGGTTGTGATTCGCTTGGTCGTTTTTCAAGTAACGGCAGTTACCTTCCAACTGGTCCAGGCGATTCTACAGGTGTCAGACCTAATATCGCAATTGCAATAGATGGTGTGGACTATTATACCACCGGTAATTTACGTTACATGGGATTGGGCGGAACCCAAACAGGATCGGATACCCTGAATCAATGGGTTCAAAGAGCTTTTGTATATAAAACCGGGCCATCGCAAACCAGCTTCACCATGTCCCTTAGAAATAATGCACCTGGTGGTGGCGGAAATGACTGGGCGATCGATGATATAGCCCTGAAGACCTGTAGTCCCGAACTGGATTTGCTTCCCGGTCCAAACCCTTTCTTATGCGATAGTAATTTAGTTGAAATGTCAACTGTTGTACGCTCATTCTACAACAACTATAATCATTATAGGTGGGAAAAAAGTATAGATGGCGGCGTTACCTGGACTTCTACAGGAATCGGTGGAACTGCAAGTCCAACCTGGAATGGATCGGAATATGAGTATACTGTAGATTATCCTCCATTTATTGGCTATTATTCTGATAGTGGCAGTGTATATAGGGTGGCAGTAGCAACATCAGCTTCAAATCTTGCCAGCTCTACTTGCAAGTTCAATGAAACAGCTGAAATAACTCTTAATGTTGATCCATGTGGGTTCCTTTTAAATAATGATATCCTTTCTTTCCGGGGAAGGAATGAAAATAATCAAGCTGTATTGTATTTGAATACCTCAAAGGAAACCACACCTGTGACTTACGAAATTCAAAGAAGTAAGGATGGCAGCTATTTTGAAAAGATCGGTGAACTGGTAGGATTCAAACATCCCGATGCTGAAAATAATTCTTATCGGTTTACAGACCCGGAACTCTTAGACAATACAATTAGCTATTATAGAATAAAGGCAATTAATACGCAGGATAATAAATTTAAATATTCTAAAGTAATTCAATTAATAGGTGATAAAGCTGGGCTTCAAATCGAGTCTTTGATCAACCCGTTCAATTCGAATGTGAAATTTGATCTTATTTCTGGTGATGATGGATTAGTTCAGGTTGAAATTCTAGATCAATACCAGCATAAGGTGAAGGTTGGAAGTTATAACCTGGTAAAAGGCAGAAATAGAATTAATATTGATAATACAGAGAAACTTCCAGCAGGCTTTTATATTCTACGAGTAATTTCAGACAATAATGTTATTAATAGAAAAATTATAAAAAGAGGTTAAGCCAATCAAAAACTTTAAACACCCATTACATTTGTTATTAAAACCCTCTTCTTTTTGGAGAGGGTTTTTTCTTAGTAAGCCTACCTCCTGATTTAACCCTAAAAATTCAAAGTTGAATTGGATGTTCTGAGTGTATTTTATTGGTAAATGTTCCTTGTTGGGGGAACTAGCCTGGACTACTTTCATATCATTAAAAATTCTACCTTATGAAAAAGCTTTTTGTTTTTGCCGTTGCATTTATTGCATTCACCGGCTTTACGTTTTCAGGTAAAAATGAAACAGTTGCTAATAATACAACTACTTCTGTTTCAGGTAATGTAGCACATGACTTTACTTATTTCCGTATTCATCACCAGTCAAAAAAGAATGTTGTATTGAACTGGGGTATTGATTCGCCAGCAGGTGTTACATGCTTTACCATTGAAAGATCTTATGATCTCGGTGAATTCTATGATGTTATCAATGAGATCCCTTGTAACAGCGCAGTAAAATTTTCATGGAAAGATGAAGGCATTTTTCCTGGAATGATTTATTACAGGGTTGCTTGTCACATGAATGATGGCACTACCCATTATTCTCCTGTAGAAACGATCCGTGTTGTACAACGTTAAATTATTTATTTAAGCAGGAAAGGTCCACCACCACCTTTTCTTTTCCTGTTTATTTAAGTATTGAGAGAATGATTTTGAGGATATCAATTTATGCTTATGAAACAAATTTTACTCACTGTTATAGGGGTGGTATTTTTTTCGGTCTTTATTTCCGCACAAATTACCACGCCAATTATTAAGGCCGCATTTGGAGTAGATGCCGATCTAAGGGCAAACTATTTCAATGGTTTCGTACAAAGCGGAAATGATGATTGGTTTAATAATGGTACCGCCGGAACTGGATTTTTTGTGATCGATACTACCGGTGCTGCATCCGTTGTTGCTGGTTATTTAAGCGACGTCTCCCCCTGGCCAAAAAGAATGGCTCCTTTATTTCGTTCAATGAGCAGGCCGAAGTTTACTGTTGTAAACAACAGGCTTTGGCTTGATGCAATATTTGTAAGGGATTATCATGGAAATGATTCATCTGTTTTTACTGCTGGATCAGATAAAAATGGAATGAGTCCCGCAGATTGGACAGGTGGAGTACAATCAATTCCTGACAAAAATGATATACTTGACGTTTTCATGCATGTAAGAAGAGCTGGGCCAAATGTTACTGACTCTTTATGGATGTTTGGTGGTCTGTCATTAGATAATACAACTGGTAACCGTTATTTCGATTTTGAGATGTACCAGACAGATATTTATTATGACAGGGCAACAGGCAAATTTTATGGTTATGGTGCTGATGCAGGACACACCAGCTGGCAGTTTGATGCAGCTGGAAATATTACAAGACCCGGAGATATTATTTTAACAGGACAGTATCAGAGTTCTACCTTGACAAATATAGAAGCCCGTATCTGGGTACATCAATCTGCATTAAGTATAATACCTACACAATTCAATTGGTCAGGCCAATTTGATGGTGCCAGTGCAGGTGCAGTTTATGGTTATGCAAGTATTTTACCAAAAACTGCCGGGGCATTTTATACAGGTTTAGGTAGCAATACCAATACATGGGCAGGTCCTTTTCAAACAGTGTTGCAGGATAATAGTATGGCAGTTAACTATGGTAAGGATCAATTCATGGAATTTTCAGTTAACCTTTCCAAACTTGGACTTGATCCTGTAACCTTATTAGGAGGAGATGTCTGCGGATCACCATTTAACAGGCTTGTTGTAAAAACAAGGGCATCTTCATCATTTACTGCAGAGTTGAAAGACTTTGTTGCTCCTATTGATCTATTCTTGGCTCCAAGAGCTGATTTAGCTGCAGAACTTCCTGTTTTTTGTGGAATGGCTGACACCATAGTAAGTGATATTTATGTTGCGAATCCACATTCAACTTCTGTTTATTCGTGGTCTACTATCGGAGGTAATATCGTTTATACACATCCTTCTGGTAGCTGGATACAAGTGAATCAGCCTGGAACATATATTGTAACACAAAGATTGATGGCAGGTTGTAATGCTTATGCAACCGATACCATAACTATTCTAAGAGACACCACTTGTAACGTACTTCCTGCAAGGTTCAGATCTTTTTCAGGAGTCCTTAATTCAGGTGATAAAAAAGCTGAATTGCAATGGACTGTGACGAATAATTCAACTGTAAGATCTTTTGTAGTTGAATCAAGCATAAATGGCGGAGGGTTTGTTGATGCAGGAACAGTCTCTGCTAATGGCAATTTAAAAGAAGATGCCACTTACAATTTTAATTATGATCTTCCATTTGGAGCTTCTTCATTTGTTGAGTTTCGAATTAGAATGATAAACCAGGATGGCTCTTTTTCATACAGTCGTATTTTAAGAATTGATACAAAATCATCATTAAAGACAGGTATTACAATTTCGCCAAACCCGGTGCGTGGAAAATTTCAAATGAGTATAACCTCATCATCGGATACACAGGCAAAAATTTTATTTGTCGATATGCAGGGCCGAACAGTTTCAGTGATAAATCAAATGCTTAAAAAAGGCACAAATATATTTACAGCCGAGACCAATGAAAATTGGCAGCCTGGCGTATATAATGCCTTATTAAAAATAAACCAGGAAACACTTACTACACGTTTTGTTGTTTTGGAATAGCAGGTTTTCATAATTGTTTTTATTAAAGACCTCCCTTGCTGCAGGGAGGTTTTTTATTTAGAAAATTTTAAAAAAACAAGCCAGTACATTTGCAAGAATGTATACGCTAAAAAAATCCCTGGGGCAGCATTTTTTAAAAGATGAAAACATTTGCAAAAAAATTGTGGATGCTATACAGGAATATCCTCATCAAAAATTGCTTGAAGTGGGGCCTGGTGGGGGTGCGTTGACCAAATACCTGCTGGAAATACCAACTATTGAATTTAAGGCAGTGGAGCTTGATGCAGAAAAAGTAGATTATTTGCTTGTCACTTATGCTGGTTTAAAAGGCAAACTGATCAACCAAAATTTCCTTGACATGGAAAAGCCTTTTAATGAAAGGTTCTCTGTAACAGGGAATTTCCCTTACAACATTTCATCTCAGATATTGTTTAAGGTGCTTGAATGGAAAGAAGATGTAGAGAACGTGGTAGGGATGTTTCAAAAAGAAGTGGCACAAAGAGTAGCTGCAAAAGAAGGAAGCAAAACTTATGGCGTTACCAGTGTGTTGGTACAAGCTTTTTTTAAAGTTGAATATCTTTTTGAAGTAAGCGAATCATCTTTTACACCTCCGCCCAAAGTAAAAAGCGCTGTGATCAGGTTATTGCCTTTGGGAAAAAATGTTGCTATGAAGGATGAGGGATCTTTTTTTCGACTAGTAAAAGCGGCGTTTAATCAACGCAGAAAGATGCTGCGAAATGCTGTTAGACATCTATTCGATCCGACGATATTGAAAGATGAAATATTTAATAAAAGAGCGGAACATTTATCAGTAAAAGAATTTGGTGAGCTTAGTTTTAAAATGAAATAAGAGGAATGAGTAAAGTTATTATTACAGCAAAGGCGCATGAATTATTGATCGATACGCTTAAGCAGAAAGGGTTTGAAGTTATCAATGCACCTGCGATCTCATATGATGAATTGTTTAATCAAATGAATGAAGTGGAGGGACTGGTAATAACTACAAGAATAAAAGTAGATTCGGATTTAATTGATAAAGCAAATGATCTTAAGTGGATAGGTCGACTTGGAAGCGGAATGGAATTGATAGATGTAAAGTATGCGGAAAGCAAAGGAATAAAATGCCTCAGCAGCCCTGAAGGAAATAGAAATGCGGTAGCCGAGCATACGCTGGCATTATTATTAACCCTGATGAATAAAATTCACTCAGTGCAAAAGGAATTGAAAGAAGGTAGATGGTTGCGTGATGAGAACAGGGGCACCGAACTTTATGGTAAAACGATCGGCATTATTGGTTATGGTAACACAGGCAGTGCATTTGCTCAATTGCTGCAGTCGTTTAATGTAACAGTATTAGCGTATGATAAATATAAGTTTGGCTTTAGTAAAGAGTATATAAAGGAAGCAAGCCTTGAGCAGGTATGTCGTTATGCTGATGCGATCAGTTTCCATATACCTCTTTCCGATGAAACGCATTATTTAGCAAATCATGATTTTTTTCAATCGCTAAAACAAAAACCCTGGATATTAAATACGTCAAGAGGTCAAATTGTAAATACACAAGATCTGAAGGAGGCGATAATAAATGGGGTTATAGCAGGGGCCGGTTTAGATGTATTAGAAAATGAAAAGCCATCTTCTTTAACAGCCGAAGAAAGCTTACTTTTTCATTGGTTACTTGATCAGCCCAATGTGGTCATTAGTCCACATATTGCAGGTTATAGTCATGAAGCATTTTTAAAAATGAGTGAGGTCTTGCTTCAAAAATTGGGATTTCTTTAAAATATAGTGGCCTGATTATTCCGCTTTTCTGAAACCCTTAGGTATACTTTCGTGCTATTGAAACCTGATTTTTAGAAAGACCCTGAGAAAATTTTTTGTTTCTCATTCGACCAAAGAAGTAATTTTCTATATTTGTATATATAAATGCAACGCTTCAGCAAACACTGGGGCGTTGTTATTTTTTTTGTCTGCAAACGTGACACCTGGTTTGTAAATATAAAAGGAGGTAATAATGAGCAGTTTTAATTATGTGACAAAGGATACCCTTGAGCAAATGAAGATCGATTTACAGCGTATGAAATCTGTTGACCGCCCAGCGGCTTCAAGGGCCATTGCTGAAGCAAAAGAAAAAGGAGATCTTAAAGAAAATGCAGAATATGATGCAGCAAAAGAGGCGCAAGGACATTTAGAGTCAAAGATTGCGCAAATGGAAGGCATCCTTGCAAATACAAGAGTACTTGATGAAAGCAGTATTGATACAAGTAAGGTTTCTATCCTTACAAGGGTGACGCTTACAAATATGAATACTAAAAAACAAGTCACCTATCAATTGGTAAGTGAGAACGAAGCTGACCTGAAAATGGGGAAAATTTCTGTTACATCACCAATTGGTAAAGGATTGCTTGGTAAAAAGCCAGGCGAAGTTGCAGAAGTACAGGCACCGGCAGGAATATTGAAGTTTAAAGTTGAAAATATCTCTCTTTAGTTCCAAATTTTAGATTGCGGATTGCAGATTTTAGATTTGTGTCGAATATTCTTATGAATTGGAACTACATCAAATCCGCAATCGTAAATCTGAAATCTAAAATCTTCGGTGGTATGACAATCTTTTCAAAAATCATAGCTGGTGAAATTCCATCTTATAAAATTGCAGAGAATGAAAAATTCTTTGCTTTTCTTGATATTTTTCCTTTGCGTGAAGGTCATGTATTGGTAGTACCTAAAACTGAGATCGATAAATTTTTTGATCTGCCGGATGAATATCTTTCAGAAATGCTACTCTTTGCAAAGCCTATTGCTAAAGCCATTGAGAGATCTTTCAATTGTAATCGTTGCGGTATTGAGGTGGTCGGGTTAGAAGTGCCACATGCACACATGCACTTGATCCCAATTAATTCTGCAAATGATCTGAATTTTACAAAGGACAAATTGAAAATGACACCTGAACAAATGAAAAAGGTACAGGAGATGATCATAAGCAATCTTTAAAAACGAGTTATAAAAAATCATTTTTATCCTGGCAAATTACTCAACAGTAAATCTTACTTTCACGTCCCCATAAGACATTATAGATTTTTAATATTCTTAATTATGAAAAAAATATTATCATTCGCTTTAAGTTTTACTGCTTTACTATTCTTTTCAGTAGATGCAAGATCACAAACATTAAAAATTGGTGTATTTGATGTTGACGTAATGGTACAAGCCATGCCTGGCTATCAAAATGTAGATAGCCTTATGCAAATTTTTGACCGTGATTCATTAGGATCACTTCGGGAATATTATGAATCGGAATACCAGCGGCTCGACAGTACATACAAAATAGATTCTGCACAGGTGGCTGCCGGAAAAAAGTCAAAAGCAATTCTTGATATGGTATATGCCGACCGGCAAAAAGCAATGGTCAATATTGTTTACTGGCAGCAGATCGCTCAAAACAAATCAAACGAAAAAAGAGGAGTATTATCACAAGGCTTGTACAACCTGGTAGTAAATGCATATAAAAAAGTATTGGCAAGAAAAAAATATACTTTGGTACTAAAACCTCAAACTTATGAGGGAGGATTTAAGATCGATAATATTTTTATTGCAGTAGCAAGAGAACTTAAACTCACAGAATTACCTCAAAATCTTCTTTACCTTGGTGACGACCCTGATCCCGTAAAGCAACCGACGACAACACAAAAACCACCTGTAACCAAACCGAAGGGTTAAGTAAGGATGGTTAACGTTTTTATTGATGTTGCATTACCATAATGGCGGCGATGGTTTCAATTCCTTCCCATAAAAATTTCAACTGTACATTTTCATTTTCTGCATGTTGGTTGTTATCATAATTTACAACAGGAACTGTGATGAGTTTTGCATTTAGTGTTTTTTCAAAAAGATAAAGGGGTAAACTTCCACCCATTGAGGGGATAAGAACAACAGGATAGTCAACAGTCGCTTGTATTGCTTTTACCATGCTTTGTGCAATCGGGAGATCAAAAGAGGTTCTCTGGGCCGGGTAACCAATACCACGGGTTATTTTTATTAGCTTTTTATATTTCAATCTTTCTTCATCTGTGGGCTCATGATCGATAAGATGAAAGCCATTTTTCTCAATATGACTGGTCACTTTATTAATTTGTTTATCCACTTCATTTCCTAAAACAAGTCGGAGGTCAAGCATAGCTTCTGCTTTTGTTGGAATTATGTTTGCACCAAGTTCTCCAACATCAGCGCTTTTGAT
>DATDCP010000462.1:0-2555 GCA_036524255.1 Chitinophagaceae bacterium | reverse complement strand
GCCCCCTTTTATTCCCCCGAAGGGGGAAAAATGCATCCGCACAAATCCTCGCCTGATGAAAATTCTTTTTTGAATGAAGGATTCAAAAATTTTGAGGATTCAAAAATCCCCCCTTCGGGGGGGGGGGGGGCTGGCTTTCATGCAAAAGGTATGTTTGATAAAGTGGTTGAAATTGAAAGATGCTGGTTGCAGGCTGAGCCAACAAATATCATCCGGAAAACGATCACTGATTTTGCAAGAAAGAATAATTATAGTTTTTACGATCATAAACTGCATACCGGTTTTTTAAGAACTGTCTTGCTACGCATTTGTGAAACCGGCGAAGTGATGGTAAATGTGGTAATGGCTGAAGACGATGAAACCAAAAGAAATCCATTGCTTGAGCATTTATTGAAAACAGTCCCAGGCATTACAACTTTACTTTATACCATCAATACTAAATGGAATGATAGCTTGTATGACCTCGACCCTGTAACTATTACAGGCAAAGGATATGTGGTGGAAAAGCTGTCCGCAGGACCCCGCGGGGAAGATCTTCAATTCAAGATCGGTCCCAAATCATTTTTTCAAACCAATACCAAACAAGCGGAAAAACTTTATAGCGTCGCAAGAAGTTATGCAGAGCTAACCGGTACTGAAATTGTTTATGATCTTTATTGCGGCACAGGTAGTATTGGAATATTTGTAAGCAAACTGGCAAAAAAGATCATCGGTGTTGAAATGATCGCTGATGCCATCGAAGATGCAAAAGAAAATGCAGCATTGAATAACATACATCATGCGGAATTTTTTACAGGCGATGTAATAAAAATATGTGATGATGCTTTTTTTGCCACTCATGGAAAACCCGATGTTATCATTACTGATCCGCCGAGAGCAGGGATGCATGAAAAGCTGGTGAAGAAAATATTGGAGATAGCGGCGCCTACAGTTGTGTATGTAAGTTGTAATCCTGCTACACAGGCAAGGGATCTGCGTTTGCTTGATGAAAAATATATTGTAACAAAAGTTCAGCCGGTGGATATGTTTCCGCATACGCATCATATCGAGAACGTAGCCCAGCTGAAACTGAGACAATAACCATGTAATTATCTCTTTTTATCTTTTACCCTCAAAGCTTAATTTTACCGAATGAGTTTTAGATATACAAGGCCAGACAGCTTACCGCCGATAGTTAAAAACCTTTTATTTATTAATGGGTTATTTTTTCTTGCAACCGCATTTTTATTTCCGGATAAAATTTATTTTGAAGGGTATGAAGAGGCAGGTTTACTGGGAGTTTTGGGTTTATGGCCGATCGACCATGAAAATTTCAGGCCCTACCAAATTTTCACACACATGTTTACCCATGCAGGGTTGACGCATATTTTTTTCAATATGTTCAGCCTTTGGATGTTTGGACGAATATTGGAAAGTGTCTGGGGCCCCAAAAGGTTTCTCATTTTCTATCTTGTTTGTGGCATTGGGGCAGCAGCGGTGCACCTGGGAGTGCAATATTTTTTCGGAGGCTATTCTTATGCCGTTGGCGCTTCAGGAGCAGTTATGGGTGTTCTGGTAGCATATGCTTATCTTTTTCCCAATACAGAATTGATGCTCCTTTTTCCGCCAATTCCCATCAAAGCAAAATGGCTGATCATCATTATGATTGCTTTTGACCTGTTTGGAGGATTAGGAAGAACCAGCGATGGGGTGGCACATTGGGCGCATCTCGGCGGAGCTGCGGTAGGCTTTTTGCTGGTATATATCTGGAACAAAACAAATAAAAAAACTTTTTATTAGGATAAGAGGATAGAAGAGTGAATGAGAAAATCAGGAACTTTGCAATTCACCTTTGACCTCCCGATAGCTATCGGGACACAATTGAGAACCCTATGGGCATTTACGAAAGAGATTATAAAACTTCAAAATTTACAGATAACCTGCAGGACAATGCATTGGTAATGCTCATTATCATTAACATGGTGGTGTTTGTTTTATTCCAGCTAATCCAGGTATTTTATTTCTTTTCATTTAAAGAAGGAACGAACGGTATAAAATTCATGAACGATTTTTATTCCAACCTTGCCTTGCCAGGAAACTTTAGCGAGTTTATACGTAAGCCATGGACGCTGATCACTCATATGTTTTATCACCAGGGCTTATGGCATATCATCGGCAATATGCTTTGGCTATGGATGTTCGGTTATATTTTTCATGATCATACTGGTAATAAAAAGATCATTCCATTATTTATTTATGGTGCCTTTGGCGGAGCAATTGCTTTTATGCTGGCCTATAATTTTATTCCTGTATTAAGTTCAATAAATGCAACAGCGACCGGGGCATCTGCAGGCATTATGGCTATTGCAGTGGCAACAACCATGATGGCGCCGGGTTATCGCATCTTTCCAATGCTCAATGGTGGCATCCCTCTTTGGGTGATCACTGTTCTTTATCTAATCATCGACCTGGCGCTTATCCCGGTAAGCAATACTGGCGGGCGTATTGCACATCTTGCCGGCGGCTTCACTGGTTTCCTTTTTATCTTTTTTATGCGGCAGGGTTTCGATTGGAGC
>DATDCP010000461.1:0-3820 GCA_036524255.1 Chitinophagaceae bacterium | reverse complement strand
ATCTTTTCATCAACAAGTATTTTTTTAGCGTCCCTGATCAATTCCGTTATCTTTTCATTTTGTATCCATTGTTCCTGGGGTGGTTCAAAACCAGTTTTATCTCTTCGCCAAACGATCTCATTGGGTAATTTATTTTTCATTGTTTCCCGCAGCAACCATTTTGTCCAGCCACTCCTGATCTTAAAGTTTGACGGCAATGAAAAAATAAATTCAACTAACTCATGATCCAGGAATGGTAAACGAACTTCACGTCCATGCGCCATTGAGTTTCTGTCAGCATAACGAAGTAATTCTTCTAATCCGTGCATGCATGTATTGAAATATAAGACTCCGTTAAGACTGAAGATCTCCGGGGTGATATAATAGGCTTCCTTACTTTGTAATTGAGTAAAATCTTTTGTGAGATCTTCGTGTCTTAAGGCATTCAATAAATAGTGCCTTTCTAAAAAAAGCGTAGCAAACTCGGGAAATAAAGCGGCTACCCTGTTCCTCCATCCAAATTTCTCAGTGATGCCTAATTCTTTTGCGGCAATCAGTTCATTACTTGATATAAGCTTTCTTTTTCTAAAAAGTTCCTGCCAGTACCATTTATAGTATTTATGATAGCCTGCCAATGTTTCATCAGCGCCTTGTCCATCAAGTAAAACTTTTATTCCCTTTTGCTTTGCTAATTCATACACCTTATACTGGGCATAAATACTGCCGGAACTAAAGGGCTCTTCCTGGTAATAAAAAAGTTTTTCAAGATCAGTATGTAACGTAGCTGCATCTGGTGTAGTTGTGAAATGCTGTAATTGGAATTTATCAGCTACAAGTTTTGCGAATACTGATTCATCTTTTTCGAAGCCGGGAAAAACGGAAGTGAAAGCCGTTAGCGGTGAATTCTGAGATGTAAATGAATGGAGGGTTGCAATTATAGATGAGCTATCCAATCCTCCGCTTAGACTTGTGCCAATAGCCACATCACTCCTTAATCTTCGTTGAATTGATCGCTGTAAAAGAAAACCAAATTGTTCAATCGCTTCGGCATCATTGATCTTTTTATTTTCATTTTCTACATCAATATCCCAGTAATTGGAAATTGAAAGTTGAAAGTTAGAGGTTGAAAATTTAAGAAAAGAAGCTGCAGGTAGTTTGGAAATATTTTCGAAAAAAGTTTCTTCCGGAATATTGGGGTTGTCTACATAACCGATCGTTAAATAATTAAAAAGCAATTTTAAGTTCACCTTTCTTTCAATACCGGCTGCCCACAATGCTTTCATTTCCGATGCAAAAACAAATTGCTCATTATCTAAAAAATAAAAAAAAGGTTTCTCACCAAACCGATCCCTTGCCACGAAAAGATTTTTCTCTTTTTCATCCCAAACAGCAAAAGCAAACATGCCATCAAAATGATCGACACATTCTTCTTTCCAGCAATCATAAGCAGCAACGATCACTTCAGTATCCGATTTTGAAATAAAAGAATAACCTTTTTTTTGCAGCTCTTCTTTTAGTTCAATGTAATTGTAGATCTCACCGTTGTGAATGATGGTGTAGCGTTGGAGAGAATGCATTGGTTGATTAGCGGCATTGCTAAGATCTATGATCGCAAGCCTGCGATTTCCCAATGCAGTTGTTGAATTCATCCAATGTCCTTCAGCATCCGGGCCGCGGTGAGCCAGCGCATCCGTCATTTTTTTTATGCGGGCTGCTGTGATAAGTGAACTATTATTGGATATGATGCCTGCTATTCCGCACATACATGTAAAGTAAGTAAATTAATAGCGAATGGCTCACAGATGAGACGGATGTTCATAGATAAACACTTATGTGAAAATCTGTGGAATCTGTGAGAAGATTGAAAGACGAATAGAATTGTTACAATACAAGAGTGCCCTTCGTTTCGCTCTGGGTAAACTGTGCAAGAGAAGCTTAACCAGGGAACAAAAGCCGGGAATAAAAAATTAAAAACTTACTGGCAGCTTTGCTTTTAAATCATCCCAAAGAAAGATCAGCGCTGTGCTTTTCTCCGATTTTTTTTCGCATGCAATCGTGAAGTATTCTATAGCGAGGTTTGCTTTTTCAACAGGCACTTCAAACTGCATCAGGTCCTTTTGCCTGTTTTGTTCAAGACCCCAGCTGTATAAATTTGAATTGAGAACAAATGTCCATTTTGTTTCCTGCGGGATGCAGTATAAAATATAACGACCGGGTTTAACTGTTTTGCCGGCAACAGTTGCAGCAGAAAAGAATTCTATTTCTGTAGATTCATTAGCACCCAGCCGCCATGGTACATCATATTGTATAAGTCCACCAAAAACTTGCCGACCTTGTTTTTGAGGACGACTGTAAATAATTCTCATTAATGGCGGTGTAGTTGTTTTACCTGCCATTTTTAATAGTGGATAATCAGTAGGGAAATACACCATATCCATCGGTGAACGGTCGGGATTGGTATAATTGCTGACCGGGGGAAGCACTTTTACAGTTGCTTCCGATTTTGTTGGATTATCATTACCAGCAGGTTTCTTTTCAGGTTCAGCGCAACTAAAAAAGAAAACCGGTAACAACGTAGCTAATAAAATTTTTTTCATAGCTCTTTTATAAAGTGATTGGCAGGGCAGCCTTCAATTGCTCCCATGCAATGATCAGCGAAATTCCATTGGCGGTTTTTTCAAAGAACATTGACATGCTTTCAACAACCTCATCTGTTTTTTGTGCTGGCACGTCTGTTCTAAGCACATCTTTTTTTGAATCGTATTTAAAAGCACCCCATGTATCGGTATCCTTGTTAATTATCATCGTCCATACGTTTTCACTTACGATGCCATAAAGAGTATAGCGACCCTTGGGAACTTTTTTTCCGCTGATCTTTACATCTTTATAAAATTCTATTTCGGTGGCTTCATTGGCGCCAAGTCTCCAAACTTTACCATACTCCACTAACTCACCAAAAACTTTTCTGCCTTGTTTCTGCGGGCGACTATAAAGTATCCTGGCAACAAGAGGCTCAGTTGATTTATTTTGAATTTTAAGAATTGGGTAATTGTTAGGATAATAGCTTATATCCATCGGCGATTTATCAACTTCAGGAGGCCTGGATGATTGTGAAAAGGAAAATGAAAAAGAAAGGAGTAAACAAAATAGAATGGAAGTTTTGCGCATAATTGTGGTTTAAAATGACAAAAATAACAGTTTCATAGTCTATGACGAATTTATGGGTAGAATCGTTCGCTAATGGCCTAATTGTTTCATAAAATTCACAGTCATTATTTTAAGTTCAGGGAAAAATAACCGGTATAAATTCTTTAATTGATCATAATGCTCGTTGAACAGGAGATAGGCGGTATCACTTTCTTCAAGGTATTTTGCCCTGCGCACCACACCGGCAAGACTTTTTTCTATTCCTTGCCGGTACCTATAATTATACAGCCAGTTTTGTGCTTTCATATACGGATACATCCAATTGAATTTTTCCGGGAACTGATCTGTGAATAGGTCAAGCAAACTGTACGTATTAATTGTAAATGTTTTTAAACTTTCATCTGTAAACTCGTTTTCATCAAGGGCAAGGAAATGATCATATATCACATCCATCAATGAGCCAGCATATAACCTGTATGCAGGCCGAAAGATCTCCTTTGCTTCTTTCGTTATCGGATGAGTATCCGTAAACCGATCGATCTCCCGGTGTACCGCAATTCCTCGTTGAATTTGTTCCGAATAATCATACTTTTTTTTCCCTTTTACAAAATCGCTGATCATGTTGCCCACCAATATGCCCGGCTTATTAAAAGACAGGTATGCATGCGCCAGATAATTCATAGGTCTAAAGATA
>DATDCP010000460.1:0-8881 GCA_036524255.1 Chitinophagaceae bacterium | reverse complement strand
GGCAGCTCGATCCGTTACACCTTCAGGCACAATTAAAAAATATTTTAGATCTTTTTGGGGGAACTCTTGACAAAAATTGTCCTTAAATAGTAATGCTTAACCAAAACAGCTCATCTCAAGGCCAATTCTGGGTCCTTCTTTCAAAAAAACTTTCTAATGAAGCCAGCCTTGAAGAGTTGCAGGAGCTTCAATCCATTTTACTCACTAACCCCGACCTTCATCATAAGGCAGAAATGCTTACTGAAATGTGGGAACAAGAATCACTAAATAATAGTGCCGGAAGCGAAGCTGCTTATATGCGGCATATAATGAAACATAAGGATGAGTTTTTTGTGGAAGAAAATCCCATAGAAATTAAAAGCAATGACCTGGTTTTTGAAAAAGACCCCGGTTTTTTCCAATCTTTTTTTTCAAACAAGAGATTGACTATTTTTTCATTTTTGGCATTCCTGCTCCTTACAACTGGTGGCATCTACTTATTTACTCCAAAAAAAGCTGTTCATCTTCCCACTGAGCAAGCAATAAGTTCAATTGTTACTAAGAATGGTAACCGCACAAAGATCGTATTGCCCGATGGTTCACAGGTTTGGCTGAATGCTGGCTCAAATCTTGATTACCATAATTCTGTATTCAACAAAGATCTACGGGAGGTTACATTGAATGGCGAAGCGTATTTTGATGTAACAAAAAATGCAGAGAAACCATTTATCATTCATACTAAAAAAATGGATGTAAAGGTTATTGGTACTGCTTTCAATATTCGTTCATATAGCTACGAAAAAACTGCTGAAGCTTCCCTTATCAGAGGATCAATAGAAGTAACACTTAAAGACCGGAAAGATCAAATAATCACTCTAAAACCCAATGAAAAAATAAGCATTGCAACTGATGAGCCAAAGCAACAAGTTTCAAAGCCTGGCAAAACTACAGCCGTTAAGAACGATGTAAAACCAATTCCGCAGATCATTGTTAAAGAATTAAAACAGAACCCTACCAATAATATTATTGCTGAAATAGCCTGGACACAGAACAAACTTTATTTCGAGGATGAAAATCTTGAGAATATAGGGCCGATGCTGGAAAGATGGTTTGGAAAAAAAGTGGAGATCACGAATGTGTCTTTAAAAAATCTGCGCTACTATGGCAACTTTGAAAATGAAACAATGGAAGAAGTTTTATCATATTTGAAATTATCAAAGCCTTTTAATTTCAAAATAGAACCTGATTCTGTTGTGATCTATTAATAAAAACGGGAAATGTTGGCGCATTTCCCGCTGGAAAAATAGAGTCAAGAAAAACTCTTTACTGTTCGAGTATGTTTATTGCTTAACCCTAAAACCGAATTTATGCCAAAACGGGAAATTCCGAGCTGCTATTTGAAAAAGCCTTTAGCAAAGGAAAAAATTCTGCGGATTATGAGAATAACCACTTTATTTCTCCTTATTGTGAGCACTCACTTATCAGTGCTTGCAAATGGACAGGACAAGATCACCGTCATTCTAAGGAACACGGAATGGTCAAAAGCGTTGGTAGCTGTAGAAAAAGCTTCGAGTTATCGCTTTGTCTACAGTACAGATATCGCACCTGTAAATAAAAAAATTGATTTGGTGGTCAGAGATGCTGACTTGCCTGAAGTGATGGACAAATTACTGCTGAGCACAACTTTGTCTTATAAGGTGATGCCTGATAAGGTAGTTGTTCTTTTTTCAAGAGTTGAAACTGCTCCTGAGATAAGGGTCAGTGGTCGCATTACTGATGAAAATGGAGCTCCATTGTCCGGTGCCAGTGTTAAAGTAAAAGGAAGCAGCCAGGGTGTTTCTGCAAATGCAAATGGTGAGTTTGCAATAACAGTACCTGATGATGCCGTTCTTATTTTTTCTTATGTAGGATATGATGAAAGACAGGTCTCAGTAAGTGGCCAAAGTACTATCAATATTTCATTGACGCCATCTGTTAAAATACAAGACCAGGTTGTTGTGATTGGTTATGGTACTGCCAGCAAAAGAGACCTGACAGGTTCGATTGCAAAAGTTTCCGCAAAAGAATTAGAAAATAAACCTGCAGCAAACCCACTTAATCTTTTACAAGGTAAAGTATCAGGATTGTCTGTTGTGGCTTCAGGTAGAGTTGGTGCAGAACCAGATGTGCGGATACGAGGAACGAATAGTATTAATGGCGTAAAACCAGTTTATATTGTAGATGGCATTCTGAATGATAACATCAATTTTTTGAACCCCGCCGATATTGAATCTATTGAAGTATTGAAAGACCCTTCTTCACTTGCAATTTTTGGTGTCAGGGGTGCCAATGGAGCTATTGCAATAACAACTAAAAAAGCAAGAGCGGGGCAGTTGATGGTAAATTTTAATACTTCGTTCGGAGTGAAAAGTGTGCAGGACAGAATTAAACTTACAGATGGTCCACAATTTAAAATGCTTTATGACGAACAGATGAAGAATATGGGTTCAACTTTCAACGATCAGTATTTTAAAGCTAATACAGATTGGCAAGATGAAATTTTTCAAAATGCATTTGTCAGTTATAATAACATAAGCATAAGCGGAGCGACTGAAAAAAATAAATTTTATATGGGCCTTGGCTATATCAATGAAGAAGGCCTGATAAAGCATGAGGAATACAAAAAATATACACTTGCTATTAATGATGAATTAAAAGTATCAAAAGCATTGAAGTTTGGATTCACCTTCACTGGCTATCACGCAATGTTGCCGGTAAATAAGGATGTGGGTTCTGCGATTCGTGCTGCTCCTATTGCTGGTGTTTATGATCCTAATGGTTCAGGACTACTTCATACATTACCTGCATTTCAAAGAGCGCAGGTGTTTAATCCACTTGTTTCTGTAGAAACAGAAAAGTTTACCGCTATTAATAAAGAGTACAGAGCAGTTGGTAGTATTTATGGCGAACTTAGCTTTTTAAAAAACTTCAATTTCAGGGCTCAGCTTTATGCAGATTATGGATTTAACACAGCAAGACGTTATGATCCGATTCTTGTAGTATATAATCCTGAAATTGTTGGCAGTAATAAAAATGATACCAGCAGAAGGCAAACAGCAGTTTATCAAAGCCAGGATATTTACCCAAAGACACAAATGGATTATCTGTTGACTTATAAAAATAAGTTTGGCGTCGACCATGATCTGACAGTTTTGGGAGGCATCACCACTTACTATAATGCCTATGAAGGAGTAAATTCTTCTGTACAACAAGGTTCCGCTGATGTAATTCCCAATGATCCACGGTTCTGGTTTGTAGATGCTGTTGGTACCGCAGCCACCAAAACTGGTTCAGGAAGTAGTTATGAAGAAGCATCACTTTCCTATCTCCTCAGGGGCCTTTACAGTTTTAAGAAAAAATTTTTATTAAATGCTTCATTCAGGAGAGACGGCAGTAGCCAGTTCTATAAAATAGGAAATGAATGGAAAAATTTCGGAGCAATAGGTGTGGCATGGATTGTGAGCCAGGAAGATTTTCTTAGCGACCAGGACATATTTGATTATCTAAAAATAAAAGGTTCCTGGGGTGTTTTGGGAAGTAAAAATATACCTGCGCAATATAGATACCCTGCTTATCCTACATTGACAAATGCGAATGCTGGTGTATTTGGTAATAATATTATCAATGCACTTCAACCCCAATATATTGCCTCAGATGATTTGAATTGGGAAACTGTTCGCAGTTGGGAAGCTGGCTTTGAATTAAATGCAGTAAAAAATGCCTTACATTTTGAAGCCGCATATTATAGCAGGCGCACCGAAGATGTTATTACTTTGATTGACCTTGGGGCTGGACAGCTTCCACTATTAGATAACCTGGGCACAATTGAAAATAAGGGATTCGAGTTTTCGGCAACCTGGAGCAGAAGCATCTCAAAAGACTTGACATATTCGATTTCTGGTAATCTTACAACTATCAGCAATAAGGTTATTAAGTTGAACAAGGAAGGGTTTGAAATCTTTAACGGCGCTGCAAGAACATCAGCAGGATATCCTATCGGATATTTTTACGGCTATCAGCATAATGGTATTTATCAAACCCAAACGGAGATATTAAAAAGCCCAACAAGCATGATCGGCACTGTTAACCCAGGCGATATAAAATTTAAGGACATTAATGGCGATGGTAGAATAACCACTGACGACAGAACAAATATCGGAAATCCAACTCCTGACTTTATGTATGGCGGATCTGTTTCATTAGCTTACAAAGGCTTTGACTTTGGTTTGGATTTGCAAGGCGTTTATGGAAATGAAATTTACAGGGCGTGGAACCAGGGGACTTTTGCTGATTTTAATTACCTGGAAGGAAGATTGGAACGTTGGAATGGTGTGGGTACTTCTAATTGGGAACCTGTATTGAACGCAGGAAGGGCTAATAACTACCAGAATTCAAGTTATTGGATAGAGGATGGAAGTTTTTTCAGGATCAGGAATATGCAAATAGGTTACACGTTTAACCCAACAACGCTAAGTAAAGCAAAGATCAAGTCGTTGCGTATTTACGTTAACGCTCAGAATCTCGCAACCTTTGCTAATAATACTGGCTACACACCTGAGATTGGCGGCAGCGCTACTGGTTTTGGCATTGATAACGGTACTTATCCTGTTCCTGCCATTTATACATTTGGACTAAATCTTAATTTTTAAAACTCGATCTATATGATAAAAATAATTAAGAATAAATGGATATTACTACCCGTGCTCCTTACAATGGTGGTATTTACCATTATTTCCTGTAAGAAAGACTTTCTTGACAGACAACCATTAGGCAGATTCACTGAGGACGATCTGGCTGCGGGATCCTTTGACAGTAAAGTTTTTGGCGCCTATGCTGTATTGAGAAAAGGTGGCTTTAATAACCATGAATACCTGGGCGTCCAAAGTTATCGTGCCGATGAATCCGAAAAAGGCAGTTCGACTACAGATGGCTCCGCAACAGGTTTGATGTACGATGAATTTGAGTACAATAAAAGTGGAGGAGGTCTTCAAACATATTGGACCGACCACTACCAGGCAATCAATGCTGCAAATGATATTATTCATACCATCGATTCAACTGGTGCTACTGATCCACCAACCTTGATTAACAAGGCTGAAGCAAAATTTATCAGGGCTTTCTGTTATTTTGACCTTGTTCGTGCATTTGGTCCTGTTCCAAAAATTGACTTTGTTGGAACTCCTGCCCAACTTAATGTTGCTAAGTCACAGCCCGCCCAAATATTTGCATTGATTGATGCTGACCTTACAGAGGCTGCATCTGTTTTACCCGACCAATGGGAGGCAAAATTTATTGGACGCCTTACCAAAGGAGCAGCATTGGCACTTCATGCAAAGGCTCATTTGTGGAGAAGCAACTGGACAGCTGCTCTTGCAGCTGCCAAGTCAGTAATTACGCTTGGCAAATACAGCTTGGTTCCCAATTATGGAAACCAGTTCAGAGTTACAGGTGAAAATGGACCGGAATCTATTTTTGAGATTCAGGCTTTTTATGAACCAACAAGAGACCAGGGTATTATTTATTCCAACGTTCAGGGTGTAAGAGGCGCCGGATCCTGGGATTTGGGCTGGGGTTGGAACACTCCTACTCAAATATTAGTTGATGAATTTGAAGCAAATGATCCAAGAAAGATCGAAACTATTCTTTACTCCGGGCAGGTTGATCCACTATATAATGAAAATGTGCCGCCGTTTCCGACTGTGCCCCGTTTGTATTGGAATAAAAAAATATATACCAATCCTGCTGACCGCACTGCACTTAACAATAGGTTTGGTCCCTGGATGAACCATAGAATATTGCGGTATGCCGATGTATTGTTGATGGCTGCTGAAGCAGCTAATGAATTGGGAGGAACTCAAAATACAACAGACGCATTAGCATGGCTGGAACAAATTCGTAAAAGAGCCAGAGGAACTACCAGCGCTTTACCAGCAGTAACTACTACCGATCAGGTACAGTTGCGAAATGCGATTCGTCATGAGCGATTTGTAGAATTGGGAATGGAAGAACAACGATTTTGGGATATTGTAAGATGGGGTATTGATGTAACTGTACTTCACGCTGCTGGTAAATTAAATTACCAAACAAAACACAGATTACTGCCAATTCCTCAGGGTGAGATTGATAAATCGGGTGGTATCTTGATTCAAAACCCAGATTATTAATAAATGAATCTTAAATGATGCGGATTTTTAGTGACCTAACTAACCTGTCTGCCGATGCAGGCAACAAAAAATAAACAAATGAAATCGATCAAAATTATTCAACTACTATTATTCATTACTGCTGGATTTAGTTTGATAATGGTTTCCTGTCAGAAAATGGAGCGGCCTCCTTTAGGCGAAATTATTCAGGATCCGCTACCACCTCCTTTAGTGATCGGAGACGCCAAAAGTTATTGGCCTTTTGATGGTAATGCAAGAGATACCGGAGAATATAGAATGGTTAGTACTGTGAAAACCGTCTCTTATGTACCCGGAGTTGCAGCTGTTCCAACAGTAACGGGTGGAGAAGCTGCTCAAATAGGCACTAATGGATATGTCGCAGTATCTGCAGTAAATGATGGTCTGAAAGCACCTGGTAGTATCAGTGTCGCATTTTGGATGAAAGGAGCTACAGGTCCTGTCCAGGGTGGTGCACAAGGCATATTTGCTATTTCAAATAGCACACAATTTTGGGGAAATCTGGAAATATTTTTAGAAAATTATACTGATGCTGCAGATCCGAATGCGGTCTTTATGAAAATACACCTCTTAAATGGAAATATAGCCGGCGGAGGTGAAGAATGGATAGCGGATGATAATGTCAAAATAAAAAATGTCTTAGGTAAATGGACACATATAGCCTTAACTTATAATGCAGCTACATCCATGATTACGTTATATAAAGACGGTGCGCCAACTTTGGTAAATAATAAAGTTCTGCGGGCAGGTGCTTATGGAAATTTAAAGTTTGATAATCTTACAGGAGTCGTATTAGGAAGTTTTGCTTTTCAAACAACTCCGAGTTTCACCAATCATGGACCAGAAAGCTGGGCTAAATCCTTTAATGGAGCTTTGGACCAGTTCCGCATTTATACTAAGGCACTGACCGCAGCGGAAGTATTAAATCTATATAACAACAAATTGTAAGTCGTTTACATATAGCAAGCAGTAGACAAGCAGTAAGGGCTGAATCCATTTCAGCCCTTTTTAATCTACCAAATTATCTTAGAAATATGTTTTACGCAAAAAGAGATATTGGTTTTGTTATGATTTGCTTGTCTATGATTGTTTTCATTTCCTGTAATTCCCGTAGAAAAACGCTATTCACAGAAGTTTCTTCATCCGAATCAAAAATTAATTTCATTAACCAGCCTGCGAAAAACGATTATTTAAATATCTTATATTATATCTATTATTATAATGGGGGCGGTGTTTCCGTTGGTGATATTAATAATGACGGCCTTCCTGATATTTATTTTACAGCAACTAATAAAAGTGGCAACAAACTTTACCTGAACAAAGGAAATTTTGTTTTTGAAGATATTACTGATAAAGCCAACGTTGCCGGTAGCCCGGATTGGTGCAGCGGGGTAACAATGGCTGATGTAAATGGTGATGGATTCCTTGATATCTATGTTTCCGCAGTTGCAAATTATTCAGGACTTAAAGGGCATAATGAACTTTTCATAAACAATGGCAATAATACATTTACTGAAAGTGCAGGAAAATTTGGAATTGATCTCGCCGGGCTTTCTACACAAGCTGCATTTTTTGATTACGATCATGATGGCGACCTGGATTGTTATATCCTTCGACATTCAACCCGCCCACATGCAAATATTGTGGACACAAGTCGCCGTTTGATCAGGGATTCATTATCGGGTGATCGTTTATTCAGAAATGATCTGAATACAAATGCAAAATTCACAGATGTTTCATCAGAAGCAGGAATCTATCAAAGCAGTCTTGGATATGGTTTAGGTCTTGCCGTTGCAGATATAAATAACGACGGGTGGGAAGATATATACGTTGGAAATGATTTCCATGAAAACGATTATTACTATGTAAATAATGGCAATGGCACGTTTACAGAAAGCGGCTCAAAACATTTTCGCCACTACAGCCGGTTTAGCATGGGCAACGATGTAGCTGATTATAACAACGACGGGCAATTGGATGTAATAACAGTTGACATGCTGCCACCTGATGAAAAAACGTTGAAGACCTACGGCAGTGATGAGAATCCTGACATTTATAAACAGAAACTGGTGATAAATGGTTATCAGGACCAGTATTCAAAGAATTGTTTGCAAAGAAATAACGGAAATGGAAACAGTTTTAGTGAAACAGCATTGATGAACAATGTGGCAGCAACTGATTGGAGTTGGGCGCCGCTATTTGCAGATTTTGACAATGATGGCATCAAAGATCTTTTTATTTCAAGCGGTATTGTAAAGCGTCCAGTCGACCTCGACTATGTTCGTTTTGTTTCTGATATGCAAATGAAAGGACTCGGACAAACAAATAAGTATGATGAGAAAGTGATTGATGCGATGCCTGACGGAAGTTCACATCCATTTCTTTTTAAAGGAAATGCTGACAAACCTTTTGTTGATGTTAGCAAAGATTGGGGATTTGATAAATTAAAAGGCTTTTACAATGGCGCTGCCTATGCTGATTTTGATAACGATGGCGATCTGGATCTTGTCATCAATTGTATAAATTCCAAAGCGTTGGTTTTAAAAAATAATTCGATCGCTTCGGAATTACCCCACAAGAAAAATTCACTTACCATTGCTTTCAAAGGTGATAGCCTGAACAGTTTTGGAATTGGCACAAAAGCTTATTTATTCATTAACGGAAAGATGCAATATCAGCAA
>DATDCP010000459.1:0-5129 GCA_036524255.1 Chitinophagaceae bacterium | reverse complement strand
TGTAAGGGTAGGTGTGGTAGGAGGTGGTTGCTCAGGTCTTAGTTATAAACTCGACTTTGATAACGAAACAAAGCCGATGGACCAGGTATTTGAAGATAATGGAGTGAAAATAGTGACTGATCTTAAAAGTTTTCTTTACCTCGTTAACACTACTCTAGATTTTTCTGATGGCTTGAATGGAAAAGGTTTTTATTTCAGCAATCCTAATGCAAGCCGGACCTGTGGTTGTGGTGAAAGCTTCGCTGTGTAATTGAAATGATATAAATAGAAACCTCCCCGATTTGGTCAGGGAGGTTTTTTATTGTTCTAAATGGCTATGCTTTCGATTTAGGTTTGGGCGGTGGCGGCGGTGGAATTGAAGAAACACCATACTTTTCTGTAAAACTTTTATCTTCTTCCTTCTTATTCATATCGTATTTTTCAATCGTACCATCTTTCTTTTTAAGAGTAATGATGTTGCCTTGTCTTGAAAAATCAGAAACTGACGGATTCCGTTTGTAAAAATCATCATCTAACGGGCCGCTAACTTTTATTTTCGGCGGCTCGGCTTTCACAACTGCATCCTTAGGTTGTGGTGGCGGTGGTGGCGGCTCTTTTTTTGCCGATTGTGCGTTGCTTGTTATTCCAACAACTAACAATACTAACGGGATCATTATTTTTTTCATAAAGCAATTTCTTGTTGAGATGCGAGGCTTAAAATTTTCCATAAATAGATATTGAATTCACTTATCATTCTTCTTTTCTGCTGAGTTTACCTTATTTTGCACAATCTATCCAAGCCTATGTGGTCCGTTTGTAAAAAAGAATTACGTCAATTTTTCAGCAGTCTTACAGGTTATATTGCCATCATTGTTTTCCTTTTGGTGAATGGTGTAATGCTTTTTGTTTTTGAGAATAATATTCTTGATTTTGGGTATGCCACACTCGATAGATTCTTTCAATTGGCACCGTGGATATTATTGTTGCTTATTCCTGCCATTACCATGCGCAGTTTTGCCGAAGAATTCAAAACCGGCACATTTGAGATCTTACAAACAAGGCCGTTGAGTCGCTGGCAAATTGTTTTAGGTAAATATTTCGGAAGCCTCATCGTAGTTATCATTGCTTTGCTGCCAACGATCATTTATTATTTTTCTGTACAGCAACTTTCTTCCGGCGAGGGGATTGACACAGGTGCCACCATTGGTTCTTATATCGGGCTTGTATTTCTTGCATCTGTCTTTACTGCTATTGGTATTTGCTCAAGCAGTTTCACCAACAATGCGGTGATCGCTTTTATCATAAGCCTGGTGGCTTGCGCACTTATTTATTATGGCTTCAGTGCTATTAGTCTTATGCCGGCGTTTAGCGGCGGAGCAGATTATTATCTTGAAATGATCGGAATAGATTTTCATTATCGCAGCATCAGCCGTGGAGTGGTGGATACCAGGGACATGATCTATTTTGTAAGTGTGATCTTTTTATTTCTTTCAATTTCAAACCGAAATCTTTTGAAAAGATAACTATCAATGAAAAGCATCAATAAAATATTGTCTTCTAAGCTCTGGTGGTTATTTCTTTTGATCCTGGTTGTTGCTGTTAATTTTTTAGGCTCTAGCTTTCATTCACGTCTTGACCTTACAAAAGAAAAAAGATACACACTAAGTAAAGCAACAAAGAAATTATTGAAAAATTTGGATGAGCCAATAATGATCGATGTTTTTTTGAAAGGTGATTTTCATGCAGGGTTTAGGAAGCTGTCTCTATCCACTTCTGAATTGCTGAAAGAATTTAAAGAAAACGCTACAAGAAATATCATTTATAATTTTCACGAGCCAGATGAATTAATAACATCTGATAGAAAATATTCGGACACTTTGTCGTCAATGGGCGCAGTGCCTATTAATCTCACTGTGCAGGTAAAAGCAGGCGAACAGCAACAATACCTTTTTCCGGTAGCATGGATAAGATATAAAGGCAAGAGTGCATTGGTGAATATTTATTCAGGTAATAAAAGAATAATTACACAAGACGAACTAAACAGCGCTGAAGCATTGATGGAATACCAATTTATCAATGCGATCAGTAAGATCACCAATGAGGTCAAGCCAATTGTAGGTTATGCCGTGGGAAATGGCCAACCAGCAGGTCCGGAAGTACTCAGCCTTCAGCATACAATAGATCCTGAAAGCATTCCGCCGCCCTTTGATCAATTTTTTCCTCCGGAAAAAAGTAGCTATCAACTCACAATATTCAACCTGCAAAATCAGCCCGTAATTCCTGATACTTTTAAAGTGCTAATGATTGTAAAACCGACGTTGACATTTACAGAAGAGGAAAGGTTTAAACTGGATCAATATGTAATGCGGGGTGGAAAAATTATTTGGATGATCGATGTTCTTGCTGCGGAGATGGATAGCTTAAAAGCAAGTACAAGAACAGTAGCGTACGAACGGAATCTTAATCTTACTGATCTGCTTTTTCGTTATGGTGCAAGAGTTAATCCTGATCTGATCATGGATTTGAAATGTGATTTTCTCTCTTTTATTGCAGGAGGAACACAGGAAAATCCTCAATTCGAATATTTAAAATGGAATTATTTTCCATTGTTTGAATCAAAAGATAATCATCCTATTAATAAAAACCTTCGTCTTGTTTCATCACGATTTGTTAACCCGATCGATACCGTAAAGACCGAAGGAATTAAGAAAACCTTCTTACTTCAATCTTCTGAGAATTCAAGAAAGATCGGCACACCGGCTATTATCAGTCTTGATGAAAACAAGAATACTCCTGAGGATGCAAAATTTAAAGAGAATGGTATTCCGGCAGCAGTATTATTGGAAGGAAAATTCAAATCATTGTTTGACGGAAGAGTTTCAAAAGAAAGAGCTGATTCTTTGAATGCAAAAGGAACTCCGTTTATTGGCAAAAGCAATATTGATAACAAAATGATCATTGTCGCCGATGGTGATATTGCACTAAATGATTTTTCATTGCAACAGCAACAGGTCTTGCCAATGGGTGTAAATAAGTATACGGTAGGTTCACAATACGAGTACCAGTTCGCCAATCGTGATTTTATTTTAAACTGTCTTGAATACCTGGTAAATGAAGGTGGTATAATGGAAACAAGGAATAAGGACTTTGTGTTAAGGATACTTGATACAAAAAAAGTCAATGATCAAAAAACACTTTGGCAATTGATCAATATAGCAGCTCCAATTTTACTCATCATACTCTTTGGGTTCATTTATCAACAAATAAGAAAAAGGAAATACGCTGCCTGATAACTTATCCTTCCTGAATACCGTTTCAGCTATCTTTGCTCTTCTTAAAAAATTACAATGACCAAGGAGTTGATTTCTTATTTAGTGTTTGGAGGTGTTTTAATACTGGCCCTTGTATTCGACCTGGGGTTGCTTAGTAAAAAGGATAAGACCATTACTATCAGGCAGGCGTTGTGGCAAACTTTCTTTTGGGTAACGCTGGCCCTGGCATTTTTTGTTTATGTCTGGATAGAACGTGGGCAACAAACTGCACTTGAGTATATCAGTGGTTACCTGATGGAATGGAGTCTCAGTATCGATAATATTTTTGTTTTCATACTTATCTTTTCTTCCTTCCAGGTCAAAGAAAAATATTACGGTAGAGTATTGTTGATCGGTATCCTTATGGCTATATTCTTCAGAATAATTTTTATAACGGCAGGTGTGGCCCTTGTTCATAAATTTGAATGGATACTTTTAGTTTTTGGTGCCTTTCTTGTATACACGGGATATAAGATGTTTACTGCAAGTGATGATGAGGAATTTGATCCACACGATACGAAAGCATATAAGTTTATAAAACGATTTTTGCCTTTAATACCAGGTGATCATGGCGGGAAATATGTAGTGAGAGATGAAAAGGGCAAACGACGTTATACCATCCTGTTTGTTGTGATTCTTATGCTGGCGTTTATCGATATTGTATTTGCTCTCGATTCAATTCCCGCGATCATGGGATTGGTAGATACTTCGGAGGCTCATCGTGCCGATGCACAACTTGTTATTTATACTTCCAACATTTTTGCTGTATTAGGGCTACGTTCATTGTTCTTTCTATTACGCAGCGCTGTTAGTAAATTTGATTATCTGCAACAGGGAATTGCGATCGTTCTTGCATTTATTGGATTAAAAATGCTTTGTGCCCATTGGATCAATCAATGGATCGATAAAACCACCCAGGTATTTATTTCACTTGGCATCATATTGGTTTGTCTTTCGGGGTCGATCGCCTATTCTATTTTTATGCAAAAAAAGGGAATCCCCCCTGAGCAGAAAGATCTCGAATCATAGGATACAATTTATTTTTTTGGTGAGTTATTTTATCAGTCATATTGCAAAAACACTGAATGCCAGGGCAAGAATTGTTACTGACAATTCAATTGATTACATTTTTTTTGATAGCCGCAAAATTTTCTCTCCAGGCACATCTTTATTCATTGCATTAAAGGGTCCGCGAAGGAACGGGCACAATTTTATAACTGAGCTTTACAAACAAGGTGTAAGGAATTTTATTGTTTGCGAAGAAGTGAAAGAGGAAGATCTTCCTGAAGCGAATATATTATCTGTTAAAGATGCGTTCAAAGCCTTACAGCAATTAGCCGCATTTCACCGTAAACAATTTAATGTACCGGTGATCGGAATAACCGGAAGTAACGGTAAAACAATTGTCAAGGAATGGCTTTATCAATTATTGCATGATAATTTCAATATTGTTCGTAGTCCAAAAAGTTATAATTCCCAGATCGGCGTTCCTTTAAGTGTTTGGGAAATGAATAAACAACATACGCTGGGGATTTTTGAAGCAGGTATTTCTCAGCCCGGCGAAATGGAAAAATTGAACGAAATTATTCAACCCACCATTGGTATTCTTACAAATATCGGCGAAGCACATAACGAAGGGTTTGACAGCATGGATCAGAAAGTGGCGGAAAAGATCAAACTCTTTTCCAATGCAGAGCTTATCGTTTATTGCAGTGATGAATGGCTGGCAGATAAAGCCATTGTTTTAAAATATGAAGCTGTTATCCATAAAACAGGAAAACATCCGTTCAAAATTTTTTCCTGGGGAAAAATACAAAAAGCCGATCTGCAGATACTGGA
>DATDCP010000458.1:0-3608 GCA_036524255.1 Chitinophagaceae bacterium | reverse complement strand
AACATCAAATGCAGCGAGATACATATCCATCTCACGGTCTTTTCCAACAGTGAATGTTTCTACTTCTTTTAATGAGGCTTTATCTTTTTGCCAGAGTTTCATATTATTTCATTCAATAGTTGAATATACAACTCAATTCCTTCTTTTATCTCGTCAATGTAAATGAATTCATCTGCAGTATGGCTTCTTGCACTGTCACCCGGCCCAATTTTTAATGAAGGAAAATGCATCAAAGCTTTGTCCGATGTAGTAGGGGAACCATAATAATTTCTTTTCATTCTCAAACCAGCTTCTACTATCGGGTGATCTAATGCTATGGAACTTGAACGCAATCTTGTACTTCTTGGTTTTATATCACTCTGCGCATTCGATTTTATTGTATCCAGCATTTCCTCGAAAGTATATAGCTCATTTACCCTGCAATCCACAACAAATTTGCATTGAGCAGGGACAACATTGTGTGCTTTATTATCTGTTTCAATTACAGTCACACTCATTTTTACTGGTCCAAGGAGATCAGATACCTTATCAAACGTATAAGAATTGAACCACTCAATATCTTTTATAGCTTTTGTAATTGCATTCTCGCCTTCTTCTCTAGCCGCATGTCCGGCTTTTCCGATAGCAGTACAATCTAATACCATCAAACCTTTTTCAGCGACTGCCATATTCATTTGGGTTGGCTCGCCAACAATTGCAAAATCAAGGTTACCTAATTGTGGCAATAAAATTTCAATCCCATTATGACCAGAAATTTCTTCTTCAGCGGTAGCAGCAAGCAAAATATTATACTTCAAGTTTTCTTTGTCGTAGAAGTAAAGAAAAGCGGCGATCAATGAAACAAGGCTTCCACCGGCATCATTACTACCAAGACCAAATAATTTTCCTTCCTTTTCTATTGGCGAAAATGGATCAAGTGTATAGCCCTTGTTTGGTTTTACAGTATCATGATGAGAATTTAGAAGTATCGTGGGTTTTGTATTATCGAAGTGTTTATTCTTCGCCCAAATATTATAGAGGAATTGTTCTGCCTTTACTTCATGATTTTCAAGAAAAGTTTTGATAAGAGCAGAACTATTATCTTCTTCCTTGCTGAAAGAGGGAGTTGCAATTAACTGTTTTAAAAGCGCAATGCAGTCAGCCTGTAATATAGAAACATCCTTACTCATTATTTATTGTTGTTCCGGTTGTGCCTTTCATTAATTTATCCAATTCCTCTGCCTTCCCAATGATCACTTTATTTACTCCACTTTTTAAAGCCGCAAAAGCATTATCCAGCTTTGGTATCATGCCGGCAAATATTTTTTCTTTCGCTTTCAGTTCTTTGTAATAACCCGGATTGATATTTGAGATAACCGTGTTTTCATCATCAGCATCCATCAACACCCCACTTTTTTCAAAAGAATAAATAAGTTGTACTTCATACTCGCCACTCATTGCTTTTGCAATTTCCTGGGCAACAGTATCTGCATTCGTATTTAATAATTGACCGGACTGGTCATGAGTGATAGGTGCAAATACCAGAGAAAGATTTTGGTTCAGTAAATTTTTCAATAACGGGGCGTTAACCGAATCAACATCCCCCACAAACCCATAATCAATCACAGGGTGTTTTCTTTTATGTGCAAGTATTATATCACCATCCACACCAGTTAGACCAATCGCATTGCAATTAAAACTTTGTAATTGTGCCACGATATTTTTATTTACATAACCAGCATACACCATCGTCACGATCTTCAGAGTCTCGGCGTCAGTGATCCTTCTTCCCTCTACAAGCTTTTGTTCTACTCCCATTTTCTCTGCCAGCTTTGTTGCCAGCTTGCCACCACCATGCACTAATATTTTTTTTTCGTCAATTGCTGCAAATGATTTCAGGAATGAAGAAAGTTTTTTTTCATCATCAATAATATTGCCCCCGATCTTTATTACGTAAAGCTTATCCATTGCTTTTTAATATTTCTGAAAGAACAGCTTGAGCTGCCCAAACCCTGTTCGAAGCCTGTTGAGTTACAATACTCATTTTGCCATCCAGTATTGCATCGCTTAATTCCACGTTTCTTCTTACCGGTAGGCAATGCATCACTTTTGCATTATTGGTAAGTGACCAGCGTTTTCTTTTTAATTGCCACTTCGGATCATTTGTATAAACCTTCCCATAATCATTGTAGGTGCTCCAGTTTTTTACATAGACAAAATCGGCATCTTTCAATGCTTCTTCCTGGTCCTGGATGATAGTTGCTCCTTTTGTGAAATCTTCGCTCAACTCATAATCTTCAGGATGGGTGATCACAAAATCAGATTTACCCCACGCATTTACCCATTGAGAAAAACTATTTGCCACACATTGTGGCAATGGTTTAATATGCGGCGCCCATGTCAAAACGATCTTAGGTTTCTTGATCTTTGACTTTTGTAATTCCTCTGTAATAGTTATGATATCAGTAAATGATTGTAACGGGTGAAGTGTTGCACTTTCTAAACTCACTACAGGTATACCAGCGTATTTAATAAACTGTTTTATATAAAGCTCACTATAATCATCTTCACGATTTGTCAATGAAGGAAAAGTGCGGATGGCAAGAATGTCAAAATATTTTCCAAGAATTGGCGCTGCATCTTTTACATGTTCAACAGTATTACCACTCATGATCGCTTCGTCTTCAAATTCCAACGCCCAGCCTTCTTGTCCCACATTGAAAATAATACATTCCATTCCAAGATTCTGCGCAGCGATCTGTGTGCTCAGTCTTGTTCGCATACTCGGGTTCAAAAACAAACAACCAATACGTTTGTTGGTGCCAAGCGTTCCATCGGAGAATGGATCTGCTTTATATGCCAACGCTTTTTGAACCAATACCTCTATGTTGGTTACATCATTTGCTGAAATGAACTGTTTCAAGTCTGGAAGTTTATTTATTAACTAAACTATTGTGCTACTATTAAGCTTCTGTTACGTCGCACACTTGTGCTCTGTTAATCCTATTCAGCAGTTTCACGCGGCGTTCGCAAAGTCGTTGCGATCGCTGCGTGAAATTCATTCGTTAACTAGCAGTCTCTTGCAACAAAGCTATCTCCTCTTTTATGGAATCAATGAATTGTTCAGCATCTCTTTTCTTCAAGGCAAGACTGGGCAATAAACGGATCACATTAGGCTTAGCCTCACCGGTAAATATTTTCTGGTTCCAGAGCAAATTCTTTTTCAGATCTTTTAATTCTTCCGGCACATCAAAACCTATCATTAAACCACGACCTCTTACATTTTTCAATTCAGGAATCGATTCCAATTCATCTCTTAAATATTTTCCAACCAATGTTGCATTGCCCATTAGTTTTTCCTCTTCCAGTACTTCCAAAACAGCAAGCGCAGCAGCACATGCAAGATGATTGCCACCAAAAGTGGTTCCTAACTGAAAATGTTTTGGTTTAATATGTGGAGCTATGATAATACCTGCAACAGGAAATCCATTTCCCATTCCCTTTGCCATAGTATAAATGTCTGCGTTCACTCCGGCAAAATCATGACTAAAGAATTTACCAGTTCTTCCGTAACCGCATTGAACGCTGTCAGCGATATAAACAGCGCCATATTCATCACAGAGCGAACG
>DATDCP010000457.1:0-6788 GCA_036524255.1 Chitinophagaceae bacterium | reverse complement strand
TCGGAATCAACATCACGGCTATTATTAAAAAATGCCACGAACTTATAATATTCATCATGCCGAATGGGATCATAAGGATGACTATGACATTGTACGCAATTGAATGTCGTACTCATTAGCCCGGTCCATGTTGTATTCACCCTATCCAGCACTGCCGCTGTTCTGTATTCTTCATTATCAGTTCCACCTTCATCATTGGTAACAGTATTACGATGAAAACCCGTTGCGATATACTGTGCATCAGTTGGATCAGGCAAAAGATCACCTGCTAATTGCTCCATTAAAAATTTATCATATGGTTGATCTTCATTAAATGCATTGATCAGCCAATCGCGGTATTGCCAGATATTTCTTCCGGGGTCTTTTTCAAAACCCTTTGTATCTGCATAGCGGGCAAGATCAAGCCACATCGAGGTCCACTTCTCGCCATATCGCTGTGATGTGAGCAGATCATCGATAAGGTTTTCGTAGGCCCTATCACTAGTATCATTCAAATATTTCCTTGCAATATTTTCTTCTGCAGGCATGCCGATGATATCAAGACTTACTCGTCTTAATAATGTTTGTTTATCTGCTTCAGGTGATGGCTTTAATTTTTCTTCTTCTAATTTTTGGTAAATAAATTTATCTATGTCATTTCGTATCCATTTATTCTCTATATCTGGAAGAGCTGGTTTTTGTACAGGAATGTATGCCCAATGTTCACCCCATTCAGCTCCTTGCCTTATCCATTTTTTTAAAATTGAGATCTCTTCTTTGGTCAGCGGGTCATGTTTGTAAGGCATTCTTTCTTCTTCATCTTTTTCAGTTATCCTTCTGATCATTTCACTTTTCGCTGGTTCACCGGGAACAATGGGATATTTGCCGGATTTAGCAGCCTTCAATGCGTCTTCTCTAAATAATAAACTGAAATCTGATTTTGCTTTGACGCCACCATGACAAGCAATACATTTTTTGTTTAGGATCGGTTTTACCTGAGTGTTATAATCTATCTTTTCCTCAAAGGCAGCTGAAAAATACCAGATGAGCCCACCCACCAACATCAGCAAGAAGAGAACCAGGAACCTTTTTATATGAAGCATCGTTTACAACAGCATTTGTGATGCTTAAAGTTAAGAAGTTTTGTGAAGGTGATTGTCAGGAAAATCACAATAGGCGAAAGCAAATAACTCTATTTTTCTAGCAATTTTTCATCAATAAGAAAGACATCAACTCTGTTGATCATGGGGTTTCCGAATGAGTCAAGTATTCTTATAGCAATAAAAGATGTTTTTATTTGGGGGAACGTTAAGATCCTCTGAAAGCCGATCGTGGTTCCTTCTATTTTATAACTTTTTTTATCTTCATCAAGTATTTGTACAACAAAGTTTTTAACACGCTGACCAAACTTTAGATCCTCTCTTAAAATAATTGTATTCACCACCTTTGGCTGATCAAAAATTATATTGCAGGAATTTTCTCGGTAATTTTTTATTTCAGCTATTTGTTTATTCGAACTGAAAACAATACTATCAGGTTTATCAAAAAAAACTTTTACGACTTTATCTTTCGTTAAACTATTTTCTAAATTTTTATCAATAAGTTTTTTTAATCCAACAACTGCCGTGGAATCATTGGCATGTATCCTTCCTCTCCTATCGGGAGGGATATTCAATAATAAGTTTGCGCCTCTTCCAACAGATTTTAAGTACAAGTCAAATAGTTGTTCAGGTGTTTTCACTTTATCATTTTCATTCTCGTGCCAAAACCAACCAGGCCGAATGCTCACATCGCACTCAGCAGGTATCCATGTTTTACCCAACATGTTTCCTGTGTTCAATATATCTGTAGACGGAGCTCCGAGACCGGGAGTAAAACCAACCGTATCGAGATAATTCCAGTTCGTTTTACCAGCAATTCCCTTTTCATTTCCCACCCATCTTGTATGCGGACCAACATCGCTGAACACAACTGTATTGGGAGAAATAGTTTTCACAGTTTTCTTAAATCTATCCCAGTCATAAACTTGCTTTTTTCCATTCGGTCCTTCTCCATTTGCCCCATCCCACCACAGTTCCCAAATAGGGCCATAATTTGTAAATATTTCTTTCATCATATTTACAAATACATCATTGTATTGCGGTGTACCATATTTTGGATGATTACGATCCCATGGAGAAATATATACGCCGAATTTTAAACCATACTCTTTACATGCTTGTGATAATTCTTTCAATACATCGCCTTTTCCCTTCTTCCATTTACTTTCACGAACGGTATGTTTTGAATATTTACTCGGCCATAAGCAAAATCCATCATGATGTTTTGCAGTAATAATAATTGCTTTTGCCCCTGCTGCTTTCGCAGTTCTTGCCCATTGCCTGCAATCAAGCTGTGTGGGATTAAAAATATCCTCGGGTTCATCCCCATGTCCCCATTCTTTATCAGTAAAAGTATTCGGGCCAAAATGAACAAAGAAATAAAATTCCATTTCATGCCAGGCGAGTTGTGACTTTGATGGTAATGGTTTGGCGTCCTGTCCCCCTACATTTATAGAAAGTAAAAAACAAAAAGCAAAAAATAGTTTGAAAAGCATTGATATCTTTCTCATAGCTTTTGAAAAATTCTTACAATGACCTGTCAAGATGCGTATAGCCGCCATCAACATGAATTAATTGCCCTGTTGTATGACTTGACTTTTCAGAAAGAAGAAATACGACCATATCAGCGATCTCTTCAGCAGTCGTCATTCTTTTCCCCAATGGAATTTTATCAGTGATCGATCTTAATTTTTCTTCAGGATTTGGTAGAGTCTTTATCCATTTTTCATAAAGAGGAGTATAACATTCAGCAACGATCACTGCATTTACCCTTATTCCATATTTTAATAATTCAATGGCCCACTCTCTTGTTAATGCATTACGTCCGCCATTGGATGCCGCATAGGCGGATGTATTTCCTTGTCCTGTTTCAGCGACTTTACTTCCAATATTCACTATAGATCCTTTGCTTTTTATTAATTCAGGCAAAGCATGATGGGCCATCAAATAATAATGAACAACATTCTTGTGAAGCGAGGCAATGAATGCTTCATAGTTTCCCTTTTCTAACCCTACACCGTCATTAACACCTGCATTATTTACCAATCCGTCAATCCTTCCAAATTTTTCTACCGTTGCTTTAACAGCATTTTCGCATGCTTCCGGATGAGTTAGTTCGGCAGTTATGCCAAATCCAGCTCCAACTTCTTTAATGATCGCATCATTATCATTTGCATCTCGGCCAACAACAACAGGTATGGCGCCTTCTGCAGCCAATGCTTTTGTTATGCCTGCGCCAATACCTTTTGCGCCACCTGTTACAATAATGATATTACTTTTTAAGTCTAAATTCATATCTATAAATTATAAAATTCAATTGCGTTCTCACCAAGCACTTTCAACCTGTCCTCTTCAACAAAATTTTCCATGTATTTCTCCAATAAACTTTTCCACTGCACATAAATTCCCGAGAGTAACATAACAGGCCAATCACTGCCAAACATTAAGCGATCAGTTCCGAAAGCTTCAAACACCGTATCAAGATAGGGATAAAAATCACCAGCACTCCATTGCTTCCATTTTGTTTCTGTAAATAATCCAGAAAGCTTGCAATAGACATTTGGATGCTGCGCCATTTCTTTCATTAATATTTGCCATTCATCAATATTCTTTTTACCAATATCTGGTTTTGCACAATGATCAATAACAAACTTTTGCCCTGGAAATTTGGAAACAAACTCCAAAGCAGGCTTTAATTGATAATGATAAATAAGAATATCATACGTATAATTAAACTTTGCTAAAGCCCTGATGCCATTTTGAAAATCTTCTCCTAATAAAAAGTCATCTGGTTCTGATTGCACTACATGACGCCAGCCTTTGATGCTATTATACTGAGAAAAAAATTGAAGCCTTTCTTCAACGTTTTTACTTTGCAGATCGGTCCACCCAACAACTCCTTTTATTTCTGGGTGTGTTTTTGAAAGTTCAACCAAAAAATGTGTTTCATATTCGCTCTGCCCTGCCTGAACTGCTACACAACCATCAACGCCGTTTCTTTTAAGTGTGGGTATCAAATGAGCAGGTAAATGATCCTGCTTCAGGATCTTCATGTCATCGGTGATCCATGCATCTCTTTTCTTGTCATACTTCCAAAAATGTACATGTGTATCGATTATCATAGTAGTCAGAATTCAGTAGTCAGGATTCGGAATTTATTGAATTGTGATCTATTGCAGTAATATACGCATCCAGAATTTTACTTACTTCAGTTATAAGTTCAGAAAGTTGTCGGTTTTCTCCATATTTCAAATCGTTAGAGAGAATTAAATAATACCTACATTCTTCCGCAGAACCCTGGGATATATTATAAAATCGAATTTTATCTTTATTGGATTTTTTTTTAAAACCCTCTGCAATATTTGCTGCAATTGAAATGGCAGCTCGTCTAAATTGAGAAGTTAGGGCATAAATTTTCTCTCTTGGAAATTTTGCTGTATACAAATATACATCTAACACAAATTTGTGTGCTTTTTGCCATACAATTAAATCAGTAAAGTTTTTCGCTGGTTCCATAAACAGTTTAAAGTTCTCAAGTTCCACTTCTTCTGTTTCCTGACTACTGAATCCTGATTCCTAAAGTCATTTACTCCCCCAAACTAAAAATCTTTTCCATCAATATCCATTTCTCACCGGTTTTTGCCCATGGCAATGGTTGTTGAAATTTCCACATCAGGTTTTCCCATTCCTGCACTTTGGGGTTCGTGGCATCCATTGAAGCTTTCTTTTCAAAACTAAAATTATCGTCTGCTTCAATTATCATAAACATCCTGTTGCCTGTACGATAAATATCTAAAAGCTCTATGCCCGATCCCTTAATGCTTTTGATTATTTCCGGCCAAACGTTTTTATGATAATTCTCATATTCAGCGATCAATTTGGTATCCTCCTTCAGATCCAGTGCAAGACAAAATCTTTTCATTAGTTTAAGATTTATTCTTTATACGCAACTGCTTTCTGCCTGCTACTCCCCAAACCATGAATACCTAACTCGATCACATCACCGGGTTTGATATACACCGGTTCTGGTTTTTGCCCAAGGCCCACACCTGCCGGTGTTCCTGTTGAAATAATGTCCCCGGGCAACAAGGTCATGAACTGGCTTAAATAAGAAATAAGATGCGGAATTTTAAAAACAAGATTCTTTGTATTACCATCTTGCATCATTGTTCCATTAACAGTTAACCAAAGCCGCAGATCATTTACATCCGGAATTTCATCCGTTGTTGCTAAGTATGGCCCAAGCGGCGCAAACGTATCACAGCTTTTTCCTTTTACCCATTGACCTGCTCTTTCTAATTGAAACTCTCTTTCACTATAATCATTATGCAAAAGATAACCGGCTACATAATTTAATGCAACAGCTTCATCAACATATGATGCTTTTTTACCAATCACAATGGCCAGTTCAACTTCCCAATCGGTTTTTTTACTGTTCTTGGGAATAATAAGGTCATCATTCGGTCCAACAATAGCAGTAGTGGCTTTAAAAAATATAACTGGTTCGGGAGGTAGTTGCATTTTACTTTCAGTCGCATGATCAGAATAGTTCAAGCCAATGCAAATGATCTTGGAAGGTCTTGCAATTGGTGAGCCAAGACGAATATCTCTTGAAATTTCTTTTAAAGTTTTTTCACTTATAATTGTTTTGAGCAATACCAGGCCGCCCGTTTCAAAAAACCTTTCATCATAATCATGAATGTATTCCGAAACATCAAACCAGGCATCATTAATTATTACACCCGGTTTTTCTTTGCCGGTTTCGCCAAAACGTATCAGTTTCATCAGTAGTTTTTATTTTAGATCCAATTGAATAATAGTGTCAATATCATCCAGCATAACTCCATCAATATAAATAAAAGTCCCTTCGGGTTGCTGTTTAAATTTTATTTCCTTATTTCCGTTCAATAAAAAAGCTTTGGAGATCTTTTCTTTTAATTCAGGAATAAAAATAAAAGCAGGGTTCTCTGGTTTATTGAGAATGTGCATATAAACCGTTTTGTTTTTTATTGTCATCGTTCCCCAGTCCTTTGGTGGAATAACATTGCCTCTAGTTCCATAAATAGTTTGTCCATTGCGTTCCATCCATTTACCAACAGCTTTTAAAGTATCGGCAAATTCCGGTTGAATAGTTCCATCAGGCATAGGACCAACATTCAATAAAAAATTGGCATTAAAACCGGCTGCTTTCACTATGTACTGAATTGTCTTTTTTACTGATTTATAATTTCTGTCAGTGATATTAAAACCCCAGCTGTCATTCATTGTCTCACAGGTTTCTAATGGTAATGCAGAAATTGATGCGCCACCAAATCCGGTTGTATTATGACCGGGTAGATCTTTTTCAAATGCCTGGAAATCCTCACCGGGAATTGGAGTCAAATGATGATTGTTGCTGATCAAACATGCCGGCTGCAAACTGTGAATGAGCTTATATATTTCTTCATAATGCCAGTTTACTTTTGATACTTGTCCTTTATCATGATCATTATCTAACTGATCCCAATGACCATCAAACCAAATACCTGATATTTCCCCATAGTTAGAAAGCAATTCAGTTAATTGAGCTTTCATGAACCGGATATAACTTTCCCAATTACTTTTCTCTGTTCTTCCCGTTCCTTTTCCTGTTCTCCCGGTTTCATATTGATAATCGCTGCGATACCAATCAAGCAATGAATAATAACAGAAAAGCTTGATGCCTTGCTT
>DATDCP010000456.1:0-13457 GCA_036524255.1 Chitinophagaceae bacterium | reverse complement strand
TTCATCTACATGCATTCCCTTGCCATTATCTGAAACTGTAATGATCAATTGCTCATCACAGGCAATATTAATAGTCACTTTATTGGCCCCAGAATGTTTAATAATATTATGAACAGCTTCTTTCACCGTAAGAAAAATATTTCTCCTTGCTTCACCACCGATTTCCACATCCGGTATTTTTTCCGGAATTGTAATGTTAAGTTGGCAGGGATAATTCTCCAGCCATGATCTTGCCTGCCTTTGAATATAAGAAATTAGACTCGACAATTGATCATTTTCGGTATTTAAACTCCAGATCACTTCTTTCATCTTAGCAGAAATGTCGCCAACCGACTCATATATTTTTTCAACTTCGCTACTTGCAGCAGTGTCTTTTACTTTGCCTTTGGTCATTTCTGTCAGGAGCCTTATACCCGAAAGTCCGGCCCCGATATCATCATGCATTTCAGCCGATATTCTTTGCCTTTCGAATTGAACTGCTAATTGTTTTTCCAATATAGCTCTTTGCTTTCTCAACCTTGAAATGTAAATGAGACGAACAATTAATATTGTAATTGAAGACGCAATTATTGCTACTAACATGCGAAACCACCATGTTTGATACCAAAACGGAAGTATCTCAAGATTAATACCAACTGCATTTTCCACAAAATCCCCTTTTTCATTTAAATACCTGATATCGATCTTGTAGTCACCATGCTTAAGAGCATTTAGTTCGATCTTATTTTCCTCATCCACAGACAAAAACTCATTTTGAAATCCTTTGATCTTATAACTGAAACGTGGTTTATTGTTTGTAAATGACAATGCACTTAACCAAATAGTAGCATTAGAGGTTCCGGGTGGTAATTGTACATTTTTCCATTCAATATCATTAAGTGTAATTCTATTATTCTTTTTTATGTACTCTAGTTTTTTTATATAAACAGGAAATGAATAAGAATTGCTTTTATAATTATCCAATTGGACCAATGTAAAACCGTTGACTCCTGCAAAAAATATTTTTCCGCCAAAAGACAAGGCGCCTTTTTCATCAAAAGAATTATCATGCAGACCATCCTCCACAAAGTAGTTAAGACATTTTTTTATTTTATAATTTACTCTTGATAATCCATTATTGGTGCTAACCCAAAATATGCTGTCTTTTTCAGGAAGTATACCATAAACCGCATTATTACATAATCCATCTTGTTCAGTAATATATGTCCATTGACCAGTTTTTTTTTCGTAACCATTTATTCCGCCGCCATAAGTACCAAACCATAAAACAGTGCCATCATCATACATATCGAAAAAAACACCAGCTTTAAATCCACCATCACCACGATCATACCTGAGTAACTGAATTACTGAATCTTTTTTAAGATCGAATTTTGCCACTGCTTTATCAAACAACAGCCAAAGAAATCCCTCTTTATCAAGTTTAAGATTGTGTATATGATTTTCAGGTATTCCTCCCGATCTTACACTTCCAGCCTTCATTTGCCCAATTGTATGATCTGTCAAATCCCATATTATTAATCCTTCCTGCTCTTCACTCGCCCAGTAAATTTTTTCACCGGATCTTATCGTGTTATTAAAATAATTATTTATAAACGGTCGCCACTCGGGATATTTCTGCAGCAACAATTCTTTTGATAGTTTTTTATCAGATGGCCTGTAGGCATACATTCCGTCATCAGAACAGATCAGCCAAAAGTCTTCATCTTTTTTTAAAACATAATGAATAATACCCAACGCCGCGGTTCCATTGATCTTATTTATCTCTTCCGAAACTATATCACATAAGTATAACCCATCAGTGCCACAAGCAAAAAGTTTTGTTTCATTTACCGGAACAAGTGAATAAATATGATTCATCCGCGGGCTGCCGCCTTTTCCACCTTTGAATGCTGCAAACGGAGATGGCTGAAGATTCATCCTTGAAAGATCTTTAAGAGAACTTATCCAAAGACCCTTTTCCTTATCGACAAAAAGATCGGTAATAAAATTATTCTCCAAACCTGTATTAACTACCGGGGCAAATTGATTGGTTCTCAGATCAATTTTGCCAAGCCCGTTGTTTGTACCGATCCAAAGCTCGTTTTTGTTTTCTGTCATCATGCAATTGATAACATAGTCACTTATCCCAGAGGTATTGATCTTTCTTCCTGCCATCCATGCACCGTCGTTGATCTTTCCACTGAATACGTTTGAACCTGAACTAATATAGCAGCTATCATTTATAATTATAAGATCGGTAGCAGTGATGTTATCGGGCCCTATACTTTCCAACTTCCTTATGCTGCTCTGAATTTCAAATGATTTTATATTATAAAAAAGGACTCCAAAATTATCGACACCAATCGCTATCGTATTTTTATTCACCGGCCTGATAAATGAAACATTAATAGCAGATTTAAGTTCCGTTTTCTGTTGATAATCTTTATATTTCTTTTCATTTAAACTATAAACTTTTAAAAAATCTTTACCGCCAACCCAAAGATTGTTTTCTGCGTCACAAAAGATCTTTGTTATCCATAAATTAGGAAGTGCTTCATCTTTTCCTGGTGTTTGTGATAAAAGATGCGTTACTTTTTGTGTTCTTATATTAATCGCCTCAACCCCACCCATAAATGATGCGACATAAAGATTTTCGTCATTTAAGGCGATATCAGTAATAAAATTTTCCCTGATATTGATTTCTGCATCACTGCTTTTTCTAAATGGTTCAAAACTGGTACCATCATATCGGTAAACACCATCCTGAGTTGCCAACCATATAAATCCATATTTATCTTGTAACGCCTTTTTAATATTGATGGTGTTAAGCCCTTCTTTAAACGAATAGGTCCTCACATTAAACTGCTGTGCAATACTTGTGTTTTGACTCAAAAAAAACAAGAAAACCGTAAGAAGAAAGGGTGACTTCATGGAAACCTGACAATTATGAATTAAATTAAGAATAATTTTAGACTAACCAACCTCTTCCATGAAAAAGAAAACCCCCAAAAAATGGACCCTGATCTTTTTGCTCAGTGCAAAAAACAACCTTTTTAATGAGCAACTCAAAGTCATTAATGAAATATACTCTGTTAGAAGTAATAAGGATGTGGATTTTGTGATCTTGTTTGACGCAATTGAAGGAGATAAGTTCTCAAAAAAATTTGCTGCGCCTGCAATTTATCATGTTGATAAAGAAGATGATTTTTTATCAGATTTAAGCATTGAACGGTTATCCACTACATCAAAAGGTCTTTGTACAAAAAGCAACCTGGAAAAATTATTAAAAACAGCTGTTAAAAATTTCCCGGCAAAAAACTATGGTTTCTTTTATAAAGGGCATGGAGCCGCCGCAAAAACTGATCTTGCCAAAGGGGTTTTTGATACCAGGATGGTAAATGTTCATCCCAAAATGAAGGAAGCCCGAATAGAAAGAGAATTTTCAAATGCACAGCCCGGATGGGATTTGGAAGGTTTTTTAGAATATCCAATTATCACAAAAAATGGGAATAAGGACAAACCTGTGTTACTTATATACAGCAAAGAAAATACTGAAGCGCTTACTTATTCCGATATGGCCCATGTTATTAAAAAATCCTTCAGACAAAAACCGGCTTTTATTTGTCTTGACTGTTGCTGGGGTCAGCAAATTGAAAATGCAGAAAGCTTTGTGGGACTTACAGATTATTTTATCGCCTCGGCTGATCAAATGCCAGCCCTGGGATTAGGGTATACACAATTTTGTAAAACATTTGTTGCCAGGCCAAAGATAAAAGCGAGGGAAGTGGCAAACTTACTTGTGTCTGTTTTCTATTGTACTAATTATGCGGACTATGATAGTGATGTTCCTGAATTCAGGAAGATGGGTGTTTCGCTAACCAGTCTATCTCTTGCTGGCTTTGAACCGTTCACGAAATGCTTCTCTTTACTTTGTGAATATTTGATTGAGAAATTAAAAAGCAAAGACGATCGAACTTTTGTGATGATTAGCAATGCCAGGAGCCGATGCTTGGATTATACTTACAAAAACACCGAGAAGTTAAAGGCTAGTAAGATTGATTACCTAATGTTCAACATTGATCTGATCTGGTTTTTGCAAAATCTTTTATATTACAATCTTGATGTGCAATTAGACAATAAAATTTATGACGTTATCAATCATTTACAAACCGATCTGATAGCCGGCTTTATGGAAAATAATTATAAAAAAGTGCCGCCGGGAACACGGGCTATTGGATGCAATGGCATAGCTATTTGCTTTCCGGTAAACGAAGAACATGCAGACGAATCAATACTTAAAGGGAACAAAATAGCCTTTTATAAAAAGACCGGATGGAAGAAACTGATTTATACGTATTACGCTTATGAATTTGATAAAAAAAAGTATAAGGCAAAAAAAGATAAGGAATTTGATCCTTTAGCAATGGACGAAGATTTAAGAGATGATCACGACCATCCTATTTTAAAAAATGTGAAAAGAAAATCAAAACTTAAAAAGAGATCTAAAAGTTCAGCAAAATAAAAGAAGCTTATTCTTTTTTTACACCAATAACCGGTAATGTCTTTTCATGAATTAGCTGGTTGAGCTTTGCAACATCTTCACTCATAATTTTTTTCAGCTTGTTCAATTGCTCATCAATATGAACTACCAACTCAGCATAGGCATCTTTTGATTGCTTTGACAATCCTGATTGTCCCGCAGCAGATGCATTGTAAATACTCGATAATTTATCATCAAGTTTAATTGGATAATTTAAAACATCCTGCCCGCTTTTTGCTTTTGTTTGATGTAGCGCTTCTTCAACAGCAGTTATTTGTTTTCCTACTGTATCAATTTGCTGTTTCACTTCCTTTGGCATATCCTTTCCAACCCTCGAACTGAAATCAGTCATTTGTTGTCTTACTTCGCGAATATTTTTGATCGCCTTCATGATCTCGGTAGATTTATCCCGGATAGTGATCAAATGGTTGAATTGCTCTTCGTACTCCGTTAATGAAGTTTTATAATTCGGATCGCCAACAATAGTAAACGGAACTTCTGTCGAATCACTGCCTGATTTGAATTTCGCAAAATAATTTCCAGGTGCGGCTTTTGGTCCGCCAACAAATCCATTCCACAAGATCAATCCTTCTACTCTTTCCGCTTCAGGATAATTCATATCCCATTCAAACTGGTTCATTCCTTTAGCGACATCTAATTTTTCTGCAGGCGTTTTAGCTGTTGTAGAAAAAGTTTTGATTGTCTTTTTATTCTTGTCAAAAACTTCTATAGAAAGTTTAGTTGAATCGGTAGCTTTTGCCATATAGTAATTAAATACAACCCCGTTTGGCGGATTCATTCCAACATTGCGCATATCCGATGTTGCTCCACGACCTCCGCCACCACGTCTACCACCGCCCGGCATACGATAAGCAGGATTTACACCAAAAACATGCAGGTTTTTATTTAGTACATCAGCATTCTTTTCCTGCACTACAGTTAGATCATCTAAAATATAAATACTTCTTCCTTGTGTGCCTACAATAAGATCATTGTTTTTAATAGTAAGGTCTGTGATGGGAACTTCAGGCAGGTTCAATTGAAATGATTTCCAGTTTGCACCATCATCATAAGAAATATACATTCCATACTCCGTACCGGCATACAATAAACCTTGTCTTTTTCTATCAGCTCTTAATGCTCTTGAAAAATGAAGCGGATTAATTCCGTTCACTATTTGTTTCCATGTTTTACCATAATCTTCCGTTTTATATATATATGATTTAAAATCGTCCAGCTTATATCTAGTACCAACTATATATGCTGCGCCTTTTTTAAAAGGATCTACTTCGATACAATTCCACATGATCCATTGCGGAATATTTTTTGGAGTAACATTCTCCCAATTCTTACCACCATCCTTACTTACATTTATCAATCCATCATCGCTTCCTGTCCATAACAGATCTTTTTCAACCCAACTTTCAGTTCCAGTAAAAATTGTACAATAATATTCAACACTTGTATTGTCTTGCGTGATGGGACCACCGCTTGATGCTTGTTTCTTTTTATCATTGGTTGTCAGATCCGGTGAGATCATTTGCCATGTTTTTCCTTCATCTTCTGTTGCGAATAAGTGATTGGCGGCAGCATAAAGTTTTTTTGGATTATGTGGCGAAAAGAAAATGGGGAAGTTCCATTGAAAACGATACTTCGCAGCTTCAGCACCTGCACCCATATTATCAATGGGCCAAACATTTATTGCCCGGCTCTCACCAGTACGATGATCTAGTCTTTGCAATAAACCCATATAGTTACCACCATATGTAATGTCTGGATTCAGTGGATCAGCAACAACATATCCACTTTCACTTCCTGCAGTATTTTCCATATCTGCTGCAGTAATTGCAGAGCCATAAGTTCTGCTTTTAATTCTAAATGCACTGTTATCCTGCTGACCACCCATGATGCGATAAGGAAATGCATTATCAGTATTGACACGGTAGATCTGCACTGTTGGCTGATTCAAATATGTACTCCAGTTATTTCCTCCATCAAATGAAACCTGTGCGCCGCCATCATCCGCAACGATCATGCGGTTTGCATCTTCGGGGTCGATCCAAAGATCATGATGATCGCTATGCGGTGTATTGATGGATTGAAATGTCCGGCCGCCATCATTGCTTCGCATAAAATTTACATTGGGGCAATAAACACGGTTCTCATTTTTTGGATCAACAAAAACTTTGGTATAGTACCAGGCACGTTGACGAATATTATTGTCGCTTGATGTTAATGTCCATGTTTCACCGCCATCAGCACTCATATATAATCCGCCATCTTTATTTTCAATAATGGTATAAATTTTATCTGTATTTGATGGAGCCACTGCAACACCCACAATTCCCCATGCCCCTTTTGGCAATCCCTTCTTTGTTGAAATATTTGTCCATGTTTCTCCGCCATCTGTACTTTTCCATAAACCACTTCCATCTCCACCGCTTTCTAATGAATAGGGAGTTCTTATCAATCGCCAGGTACCGGCATAAAACACATTTGCATTTCCTGGTTCCATTACCAGGTCACTACAACCTGTTTGATCGTTTATAGATAAAGTTCGTTTCCATGATTTGCCGCCATCGGTTGTTTTGTAAACACCACGCACCAGGTTGGGGCCAAACAAATGTCCCATTACAGCTACCCAAACTATATCAGGATTTTTCGGGTGGATAACAATGCGTATAATATGACGTCCATCTTTTAAACCAATGTTTTTCCAACTCTTTCCACCGTCTTCGCTGCGCCACATACCACCAAGACCTTCGCTTACATTACCACGCATTGTATTTTCCCCTTCGCCAACATATATTATTGTTTCATCAGAAGGAGCAACTGCAACTGCCCCGATCGAGCTTCCAAAATATTTATCAGAAATATTTGCCCAATTACTACCTCCATCTGTTGTTTTCCAAACACCGCCTCCTGTAGCGCCAAAATAAAATGTATTTCTGTTTTTATAACTGCCCGTTGCAGCAGCACTACGTCCTCCGCGAAAAGGGCCGATCAATCGATATTTCATTTTTGAAAATAATTGCGCATCCTCATTTGAAGCAGAAGAAGCTGCTGTATTTGACTTTGATGCTGTTTGTGCTGTTAAAGAATAGATGCAGCCAATAGTGATCAGTAATAAAAAAATCTTTCTCATGTGTTTTGTGTTAGGGGAATGAAGTTAGTGATTTACCTTTATCAAAATCATGAGCATGTTTTCATTTTCTATAAGTGGCAATCTTGTTGACGTACATCAAAAAAAAATTTACCCGGCAGAAATAAAAGTTGAAAATGGAAAGATCACTTCTATAACATCAAACCAAAATCCCGATAGCTATCGGGACCAAACCTCCAACTATATCCTTCCTGGTTTTATTGATGCACATGTTCATATTGAAAGCTCCATGCTGATCCCATCGGAGTTTGCAAAACTTGCTGTTGTGCATGGTACCGTTGCAACAGTAAGTGATCCGCATGAGATAGCAAATGTTTGCGGTATGGAAGGTGTTGAATTCATGATCGAGAATGGAAAAACAGTTCCATTTAAATTCAATTTTGGTGCACCGAGCTGTGTACCTGCAACCATTTTCGAAACAGCGGGAGCCATATTGGATTCGGCGGATGTTGAAAAACTTTTAAAAAGAGATGAAATTAAATACCTGAGTGAGATGATGAATTTTCCCGGTGTATTGAATGAAGATGAAGAAGTGATGAAAAAGATCGCAGCCGCACATCGCTTATTAAAACCTGTTGATGGTCATGCGCCAGGATTAAGAGGAGAACAAGCCAAACAATATATCTCCGCGGGCATTACAACCGATCATGAATGCTTTACAAAAGAAGAAGCACTGGATAAGCTGCAAAATGGAATGAAGATCATTATCCGTGAAGGAAGCGCAGCAAAAAATTTTGAAGCCTTGATCGATTTACTGAATGATTATCCAAACCAAATGATGTTTTGCAGTGATGATAAACATCCGGATAGTTTAGTATTAGGGCACATAAATCAACTTTGTGTCAGAGCAGTTATAAAGGGTATAAATGTATATAAAGTATTAAGAGCGGCTTGTGTAAACCCTGTTTTACATTATAAGTTAGATGTAGGGTTATTAAAAGAGGGTGATGCTGCTGATTTTATTGTGGTGAAAGATTTGGAAAAATTTGAATTAGTAAAAACTTATATCAATGGAGAACTGGTTGCTGAAGAAGGAAAGTCAAAAATTGAAAGTGGGAAATCTAAAGTGATCAATAACTTCTCATGCAGTAAAAAGAAAAAAGAAGATTTTGCTATCAAAGCAAACTTAGGAAGTAAAATAAATGTAATAGAAGCTTTAGATGGGCAATTGATCACGAATAAAATCTTATATGAACCTGAAATAATTAATGGCAAACTGGAAAGTGATATTGAAGATGATGTTTTAAAAATTGTGGTTGTCAACCGTTACAAGGATGCACCAATTGCAAAAGGGTTTATAAACAATTTTAAATTATTAAAAGGTGCCATCGCTTCTTCTGTTGCACACGATAGTCATAATATAGTTGCAGTTGGAGTGGATGATGAAAGTATTTGTAGAGCCGTAAACCTTGTTATAGAAAAACAAGGAGGAATAAGTGCTGTTTATAATGAGAAGGAAATGGTTCTCGCATTACCAGTTGCCGGACTAATGAGTAATGAGGATGGATATAAAATTGCTGAATCTTATACAGCCATTGATAAAATGGTAAAAGAAATACTTGGTTCGACCCTCTCTGCACCATTTATGACGCTTTCTTTTATGGCGTTACTTGTAATTCCTCATTTGAAGCTCAGTGACAAGGGATTATTTGACGGAGATAAATTCCAACTTATTTCTTAAAACATTTATTCCTCACAACTTATATGGCCTGTCAGTTCTGTCAGGCTTTTTTGTTCCTACCCGATGTAGACTGTTTATAAAATAGTGGGTAAAATATTGCGCACAAAACAGTCAGCCTTCTTATAATTTAAGTACAACCAGCTACGTTGTAATGCTTTTACAAGTCCGATTTTACCCGAAAAAAATCTGGCACTCCTCTTGGATTATTTATATCGGAAATGATACTTAAAGTTAAAATGGTTACTTATGAAAGGGATACCAATAACAACTGTAGAAACTAACACCAGGCTTGCCGAAAGTCTTATTGAGGAGCATATAAACAATATGCATCATGCAGAAAAAGGCTTTGGCAAAAAAGGTCAATTGATTGGCGGTGTTTTATGGGAAAATTTTGAAAGCTTTAGCTGGTGCTGCGAACACTCCCCTGTGAAAGGTACTATTGAGATCGGTTTTTTAGATCAGAGTAACAGTCATGTTAAACATATTAGCATTCCTGTGGAAACAAATTTTGGTGTTGTTTGCACAAAAGAAAAGGAAAAAGGTTATAAAATCACCTGGAGTTATTCGCTTTCATGAACAGGATCATTTAGTTCTTAAAATTACTTTTTCAGAATTTTCACAAATCATTTATAACCATTTTGAAGATTAAGGCATCATATAATAAGACAGAAAGGAACAAGCATCTGTGATTAAAGGCAAGTGACAAGGGAAAACAGATGATTGCAACCCCTCAAGTCACTTGATTATGAAAAAGACTCTACGCATCAAAGCAACAATCGACGAAGAAGCTTTTCTTGAAGATATGGTTGAAAAATTAGCATTACGTCATAATTACACTGCTATCGATAATAAATCAGGTGTTAATGATACCCTTGAAACTTCATCCACTGAAACTTATGTAAGCGGCACTATGGCGATAGAAACCAGGAACACGCAGATCAATATGCCATTTATTACGAGCTTCTTGTTTACTTGCATAAAAGAAAGCAAAGACACATATAGCCTGGAATGGGGAGTTTCTTTATCCTAATACGATCTGTTCAGTTGCGTAAAAGAAATAATAGATTACTTTTCTTTATTAATTAAATAATTATTTTATTTTTAATACCGAATAAAAAAATTTCCCGCCCTATTTACAGTCAGGCTTCTGATTGCGCCATCAAACCATTTCGTTTTCATTCATACACCACCATTATGAGGCCGAACCATGCCATTTTAAGGTATTTCTTAGTACAGATAATTTTTTTGGGTGTAACAAACTGCTATTCACAATCGGAAATTCTAGGCTCTATAACCGACGCAAGTGATAAGCCTCTTTCTAATGCAAATGTTTTATTACTTAATGCAAAGGATTCATCGTTGGTCAAAGGAACTGTAACCACAAAAAGCGGCGAGTTTAGTTTTTCAAATATCACCCCGGGGAGTTATTTCGTTAGTGCCACTTTTGTCGGTTTCAAACAGATTTATTCGACTGTTATTGATTTATCCAATACAAATGAAACAAAAAAAATCGCTCCACTGAAGTTCATAGAAAGCGAAATAACCCTCATCGATGTAAGAGTGACCGCTAAAAAACCTCTTATTGAGCAAAAAATGGATCGCATGGTGATCAATGTTGCCGGAAGCATCACGGCTGCTGGAAATTCAGCACTCGAAGTCCTCCAAAGGTCACCTGGTATTTTAGTAGATCGTCAAAACAATTCGATATCTATGAATGGCAAAAGTGGGTTGGTCATTATGATCAATGGAAGAATAAGTCGTCTTCCCATTGCTTCCATAGTACAAATGCTGGCAGGTATGAACGCTGCCAATATCGAAAAAATAGAACTTATCACTACTCCTCCTGCTAATTTTGAAGCTGAAGGAAATGCAGGTTATATCAATATCGTTTTAAAAACAAATACTCAATATGGCACTAATGGGTCTTATTCCTTAACCGCCGGTTATGGCGAAGGAGTAGTTTCGGCTGCCAGTCTGAATTTCAACCACAGAAAAGGAAAGATCAACCTTTACGGTGATCTTGTTGCTTCTCAAACAAATTATACCCAGGAATTTTCTTTTTATCGAAAAGTTGTTTACCAATCCAAAAACATTGAAACTTATACAAACAGTGACAGGGATATCAAAACTCCTAATTATGACGGACGATTAGGACTGGATTATGAATTGAATAAGAAAACGATCATAGGAGCACTTGTGAATGTTTTTGATAACAGATTTTCTATGATAGCCCAAAATACAAGTAACATATTTATTGATAACAAAATTGATACAACTGTAATCATTGATAACGAGGAAAAACATTTCCTGTTTAATTATGGCGGTAATTTAAATCTACAACATAGCTTTTCTGCTGACGAAAAACTAACTGCTAATCTTGACTATGTTTATTACAAGGATAGCAACCCTGTAGCTTATCTGAACTCCTACTACGATGGAAATGGAATATTTCAGTATGATCAGCAAATGAGAAGCAACAAACAAACACCTATTAAATTCTGGACGCTTAGCACAGATTACTCACGGAAACTGGGAAAGAAAGTAAATATGGAAGCGGGGGTGAAAGGCACCATATCAAAATTTGTCAATGATGTAACTGTTGAAAGAGAAGACCAGAATGGCTGGATAAAAGATCCGGATCTGACAGCTAGCTATGAACTAAATGAAAACATCAGTGCAGCCTATAGTTCATTCTCCTTTGCATTTACAGAGAAAACAAATATGAAACTTGGGTTACGTTATGAATATACAAATTCCAATCTTGGATCTGCAACTGTAAAGGACATTGTAGATCGGCATTACGGCAACTTATTTCCTAGTTTTTTTATTTCCCAAAAAATAAATGATAATCATTCTCTCAATTTTGCTTACACCCGTCGCATAACACGTCCCACTTTTAATGACATGGCTCCCTTTGTAATTTTCATGGATCCAAGCAGTTTTTTTTCTGGTAATCCCCGTTTGCAACCTTGTATCTCTGATGCAATAAAATCTGATTATCTTTTTAAGAAGTTTGTCTTTTCATTTTCCTATACTTATGAAGCAGACCCTATTTCCAATTTTGCACCAAGGATTGACCCTGCAACTAATAAGCAAACTTTAGCTGCAGAAAATCAGAAAAATCAAAAGACACTGACTGCGGTTATTTCATTTCCGCTTACTGTCTCTAAATGGTGGAATATGCAAAACAATGCAATTGCAAGTTCTCAAGTGCTTAATGCATTTTATCTTGGGTCCCCCTTAGTCATAAGGCAGAAAAATTTTAATATTAATAGTATCCAAACTTTTATACTGCCAAAAAATTTTACTATTGAACTTTCAGGGTTTTACCAATCTGGTGGCTTATTTGGCATTTATAAAGGAAGCCCAATGGCCTCAATGGATTTTGGCCTGCAAAAGAAATTTGAGCCAAAAAAAGGAAATCTTCGTTTTAATATCAGTAATGTATTTGGGCCTCCGACTTTTAAAGCAACAGTTAATGCCCCGGAAAAGAATCTTATCGTTAACGGAGAACTTCGGTTTTCTGTCAGAACATTCCGACTAACGTATACTCGCAGTTTTGGCAATGATAAAGTAAAAGGCAAGAGAGAACGTTCTATCGGATCGGAGGAAGAAAAACAAAGAGTGCAAACTAACTGAATTCTTCAGCTTCAATACTTATTACGTCCATTGCAGATTCTTCGGGATTTTCACCGACCATTTCCCGTCATTCACCGACGTCTCCCCCATTATTACCTCTCACCCATTGCCTATTCTGCATTGACGTCATAGATTTGATTAAAATTTACTACTATGACAGAGCTACAAGATTCACGGGAGGAAAGAAAAGAAGAAAGAAAAAAAAGACGTGAAGAAAGATGGAAAGCGGGTTGCGGATCCGGCCATCAAGGACAGTTTGGGATAATAAGTGGTAAGAGTAATAATATATTAACAGGCGTTTTCATAATTGTTATTGGTGTTGTTGCTTTAATGAGAGCGACTATTCCCGATTTCCCGGATTGGATATTCGGTTGGCAGATGCTGCTGATCGCATTTGGAATATTTATCGGTATTCGCCACAATTTCCGCGGCGGTACCTGGCTTGCCCTTTT